>JBGTOG010000318.1:0-4226 GCA_041742675.1 Gemmatimonadaceae bacterium
GAAATCGGCATCGACGAGGTACACGCCGAAGGGTGCCTCGTTGAGCAGCGTCTCGAATTGCGCGGTGCGAAACGACAGCGCCTGCTCCGTTGCTCGCCGTGCGCTGATGTCGCTGAACACAATGGCAACGGTGCGGTGTGCGGCCGGGCCCACGCGCGTGACGAACACATCGAACCAGCGCTGCATCACATCCGATCCCTGCTGCACACGCTCGGCTTCACCGGTGCGCACCACACGTGCGTAGAGCGTGTTCCAGAACTGCTCGCCGCCCGGCACGAGCTCGCTGGCGTGCTTGCCCGCCGGATCGCTGACTCCGGTGTGCCGCGTGAAGGCGGGGTTCGCCTCCAGAATCACATGGTCGACGGCCACGCCGGCCGAGTCGAGCAACACTTCGGCAATGCAAACGCCTTCGTCCATCGCGTTGAAGAGTTGCCCGTAGCGCTCGTTGGCGTCGTGCATCGAAGGGGTTTGTCCCGTTGTTGCGCGCGAAAGGAACTCCAGCGCGGTGCACGCCGTCTGCGTAAACCTACTCGTCGCTCACGCCGTCTGCCCGGAGCCAGTCTCAGGGCGCGCAGTGGGGTGTCCGGTAGTCGCTTCACTTGAAACAGCCCGCCCTGGCTATCGAGTTCCGCCAGCCGATCCTCGAGCGATTGCGGTTGCGCCGCCGGGTCGATGGGCCGCAGCTCGGCCGCCGGCTGGCCATGGACGGTGATGATCACCGACCGTCCTTCGCCCACCTGTCGCACGAGAGCGGACAGTTTGGACTTCGCTTCAGAGAGCGAGTATTCGTCGGGCATGATCGGGCCATCTCGCGATTCGCGACTACTTCACCTCGCGCAGCTTGCCCGTCTCCACTTCGAAGACAAAGCCACGCACCTGATCCTTGTACGGGATGAAGGGACTCGCCTTGATGCGGGCGATCGACTGCGTCACGTCGGCTTCCACGCTCGCGAACGCATCGAACGCGAACGGCGGCCGGATGCCCGTATCCTTCTCCACCTGCTCCTTGAGCGCCGCATCGGTGAAGGTGAGCATGCCGCAGTCCGTGTGGTGGATGAGCAGGATTTCGCGTGTGCCGAGCAGCCGCTGGGAAATGGTCAGGGAGCGAATCACATCGTCGCTCACCACGCCGCCCGCATTCCGGATCACGTGGGCATCACCCTCCTCGATTCCGAGCAGCCGACCCGTCTCGAGTCGCGCATCCATGCAGGCAACGATCGCGATCTGCTTGCCCGGAGGCATGGGCAGGCTGCCCTTGTCGAATGCACTCGCGTAGACGGCGTTGTTCTTCAGCAGTTGATCCGTGGTGCTCATCTGCATCCTCGAGAGTCTGATGTGAGTCGGAACCGCTCCTTGGTATCTCCACCGACACCCACACCCGAGCTAAGTCAGACCGTGCCATGCGGGTTCCCCCCGGGCAGCGCGGCAATTGACGCCGACCATGCCTCACGGCGACAGCCCGAGCTTTCGCTACGTGCGGGCGATTGTCGGACCATCCCATGCACTGCTCGAGTTTGAGACAACGATTGACGGCGTTAATGAGCGTCACGACTTCGTCTGGCCGCGGGTTCACGAAATCGAGACGTACACGCCCGTTCACATACCGCCGATGCTAGTCTGCGAACTGCGCCCGTACCACCGGGCTTTTCAGCGCACCCCACAGGAGCTGGAGGTTTGTGCGAACGCAAGTTCGGACAGCCGCGGATTCCCGAAGTCTGGATCGACCATCGGCGTGGGTTCGACAGAAGAGCAGGAGACGCCAACGCCAA
The DNA here is from genome assembly GCA_041742675.1 of Gemmatimonadaceae bacterium. Classification (GTDB taxonomy): domain Bacteria; phylum Gemmatimonadota; class Gemmatimonadetes; order Gemmatimonadales; family Gemmatimonadaceae; genus JAABRT01. The sequence goes on from JBGTOG010000318.1 coordinate 1,770, forward strand.
GGAACGCCACCGTGAGAAGAAGCCGGAGCATATAGGAGAAGGAAGAGAGAGGTTGGGGTAGTCAGAGTTCCACAACAACGCTTCCGCGTTTCCTTCCACTCTCCACGCGCGCGTGCGCCGCCGCGATCAAGTTCAGTGGAAGACAGCAATCGATGAGCGGTGTGAACTGACCCGCTACTGCCATCTCCACGAGAGTGTTCAAATCGTCCAGCCGCTCTGCAACCGGACCGGCATAGACGCGATGTTTCGTCGTGAGGTCCACCCAAGGCGCGTGAAGCAGCTGCGGCAGAGTGGCCAGCACGAGCAGCAGTCTGCCGCCTGGTGTGAGTGCCTGGCGCACACGGGAGTAGGGCGCGTTCCCCACCGTATCCACGATCACGTCATAGCGCAGTCCTGCCAAGGCGAAGTCGCTGCTGCTGTAGTCCACGACGCGCGTGGCGCCAAGGTTCTGCATGGACTCGCGATTGGCGTCGCTGCACACCACCGTGACCTCGGCGCCGCGCGCGACGGCAATCTGCAACATCGCTGAGCCAACGGCACCGGAGCCGCCATTGATCAGCACCCGTTCACCCTCGCGTAGCCTGGCGCGCCGAAAGAAGTCGAGCGCGGTCGTGCCGCCGAAGGCGAGTGCCGCGGCGGTACGATAGGAAAGCGCTTCGGGCTTCTTCAGCACAAGCGCTTTGGCGTTGACGCAGCAGTACTCGGCGTGCGCGCCAAGCTTGGCGCCCCGGAATGCGATGACCGCGTCGCCAACGGCGAAGTTGCGCACCGCCGCACCAATGGTCACGATGTCGCCAGCGAGCTCGCTACCGAGGATCGGTTGACGCGGAGCAGAGATACCAAAGACGAGTCGACTCACAAACCCGAATCCGCGCGGAATACTCAGGCTGCGAATCCGCCAGTCAGCTGAGGAGACGGTTGTGGCGCGCACGCGAATCAGGAGGTCGTTCGGGCCGGGTGTCGGTCGCGGGACATCCTCCACCACGACCACGCTGGGCGGCCCGTATCGTCGGTACACCGCCGCCTTCATATGAAAAAGTTCAACATTCGCCACGGTGTGGATCCGCGAGAGACGTTCGCTTCGATGCGGCATCCGGGCGTAGCGCCGAGGCAGACCTGTTGTCAGGAGAATAAGCGTACAATGTAAGTGCAAACATACGCCGTAAGGCACGATCGGTCAAGGCGGCGGGTGGCTGCCTCGCTCCGATCGACGTGGCTGATTCGCTGACGAACTTCTCGGCGCGGTGTGACGCAGATGTCAACGCGAGCCTGCGACAGTTCCGCTCGCGGCGCCGTCGCATCGATCACGTCCGTCAAGGTTGCCTTACAGTGTCAGTCGAGTGATGTTCTCCGTATGCCCACGCCACGACGCACTCCACTTAGCCGAGATCGCATCCTGCGCGCCGGCATCCGGTTGGCAGACCGAAAGGGGATTGAGGCCTTGACCATGCGCAGGCTCGCGACGGCGCTAAAAGTCGAGGCGATGTCGCTGTACAACCACGTCGCCAACAAGGATGAGTTGCTCGACGGGATGGTGGATATCGTTGTTGGCGAGATCACGTGGCCCGCGCTTGGAGGCGGCTGGAAGGCGACTCTGCGCGCGCGCGCAGAGTCTGCGCTCGCGGTGATGACGACGCACCCGTGGGCGCCGATGCTCATCGTGGCGCGAATCACCGTCGGCCCCAATAGGTTGCGCTACATCGACGCGACGCTTGGCGTGCTGCGTGAAGCCGGATTCTCGTGGGCCGAGACGGATCACGCGTGGAACACGATGGACAACTACATCTTCGGCTACACGTTGCAGCAGCAGAACTTTCCGCTGAGCCCCGAAGAGTATGCCTCAGGCGCGGCTTCCTTTCTGCCGATGATTCCGGCTGAGACGTACCCGTATATGCACGAGCTCAGCGCGCGCGTGGCCGACGGTTCGCACGACGGTCTGCCGGACTTCGCGTTCGGTTTGGAGTTGATTCTCGACGGACTAGATCGATTGCGAGGGCGACGCTAGCGAAACTGCCGCAGGCTCGCGTTGACACCTGCGTCACACCTCGCCGAGAGATTCCGGTCAGCGAAACACTCACTCCGACCGGAATCCCGCCGTGAAACCTCTCAGCCGCCGCAACCACCGCCTGGCGCCGAGCGCCAGTTTCAGGTCGTGATTACGGAGCGCGCGCGAGGGGCCGACTAACCGCGCCGCGTGCGCGCACAGATGTTCTGCGCCGGCTCCAGATACTTACAGTGTAAGGCGATCAGAAAGTCCCGCTTGACCGGCGCAACCTTACGCTGTATGTTACCACTTACACTGTACGTCCATGAACTCACCCTATCGTCCCACTGATTTTGTGAACCGCTCGCTGTTATTTCTCTCGCGTCTCACGCTCCTCATCGCCGCGCCGCCGTTGTCAGCGCAGCAGCAGGACACGCTGCCTTCCGCTCGCCGCGAGCGCGTGGCCGGCTACG
>JBGTOG010000325.1:0-4325 GCA_041742675.1 Gemmatimonadaceae bacterium
ATGCGACGGTCGCAACCAACGCCACCAGCGCAGCGGCAAGGGTTCGACGCGGCGCGCGCAATACACGCTCCAGCAATCGCCCGTAACGCAACTTGAGCCATGTGACCACGCGACTCTCGTGTCCGCCCTCTCGCTCGGCGCTCGTCGGCAGCAGCCACGCGCACAGCACGGGAGTCACCGTCACCGCCACGAACAAGGATGCGAGAATGGCGACGACGTACGCGAAGCCCAGCGGTTGCAGCAGTCGCCCTTCCACGCCACCCAGGAAGAACAATGGAATAAACACGACGATGATGATCGCCGTGGCATTCACGATCGAACTGCGAATCTCGACTGAGGCGTCGTACACCACCGAGAACACCGCGCGACGCTTTTCGAGTGTTCGCTGCGCGTTCTCGCGCAGTCGCCTGAGCACGTTCTCCACATCGATGATGGCATCATCGACCAGCGCACCGATGGCAATGGCCATACCGCCGAGCGACATGGTGTTGATGCTGAGGCCGAGCAGTTGCATGGCCAGAATGGCGACGGCGAGCGAGAGCGGAATCGCCAGCAGGGAAATCGCTGTGGCGCGCGCGTTGGCAAGGAAGAGCGCCAGAATTACCACCACCAGCAGCGCACCGTCGCGCAGCGCATGCACCACATTACGAATCGCGATGGAAATGAAATCCGCTTGCCGGAACAGCTCCGTTTCAATCTGCATCCCGGCCGGAAGCGTGGGCTGAATGGCCTCGAGCTCCTGATTGATGCGCTCGGTGAGCGCGAGCGTGTTTGCACCGGGTTGCTTCTGCACGGCGAGCACAACGCCCGGCAGTGCGTTGACGGATGCGTCACCATACCGCGGTGCCGCACCCATCCGCACGGTGGCGACCTGTGCCAGTGTGAGTGTTGCACCACCACGCGTAGTGACAACCGTCGCGCCGATATCCTCCACGCTGTGCGCGCGACCCACGCTGCGAATCACGATCTCCTGTCCGCGATCCATGTACACGCCGCCCGAGGCATTCACATTCGAGCCAGACGCCGCACGCAGGATGTCGGCGAGCGTCACGCCGGCTGCTCGCATACGTTCGACATCAGGCTGCACCTGGTACTGCTTCACTTCGCCGCCAATCGGAATCACCTGCGCCACGCCGGGAAGCGCGAGCAGTCGGCGGCGCAGCGTCCAGTCGGCTTGCGTGCGCAGTGCCATGGCGCGTTCCAGCGAGGGCGTGGAGTCTCCGCTCCAAGCGAGACCCACCATGAGTATCTCTCCCATCACCGATGACACCGGCGCCAGCACGGGCGGCGCGAGGCCGTCGGGGAGTGTTGCAGACACGGTCTGCAGCTTCTCGGCGACGATCTGCCGTGCGCGAAAGATCTCCATGTCCCAATCGAATTCTACCCACACCACCGCAATGCCCTGTGAGATTGCCGAGCGCACACGACGGACGCCTGTCGCACCATTCACCGCGGTTTCGATCGGGAATGCAACGAGCGCTTCCACTTCTTCCGGCGCCATGCCGTGCGCTTCTGCAAGCACCGTGACGGTGGGTGCCGTGAGATCCGGAAAAACGTCCACCGGCAATCGTGTTGCGGTCCACGCGCCGGTGGCGAGCAGCAAGGCTGCAGCCGCGAGCACCACAACACGCCGCTCCAGCGACCACTTGATGAGTGCGTTCATCATGGGGCGGCGCTCAATGCTCGTGACCGTGCGTTGGCACGGCCGTCGAAAGCGAAGCCAACTTCACCTGATACGTTGCACCCGTCACGACACGGTCGCCCGCGTCGAGACCCGTGCGCACCAGCACGCGCTGACCATCGCCACCATCCACTTGCACGACACGGCGTTCGTAGCGCTCACCTGAAATCTGCACGAAGACAATCGATGTACCGTCTTCTTCAAGCACAGCACTTGACGGCACAATGATACCGACGCCGCGCGATCGCGTCGCGATGGCCACACGCGCCAACGTGCCCACCGGCAGATCCGCTGCCCTTCCCTCCAGTGCGTAGTTCACGCGCACGGCGCGCGTCAGCGAATCGACTGCTGCGCTCACGCCGAGTAGCCGCGCCGAAAACACCGCGTCCGTGTAACCCTCGGGTGTCACCGACGCACGTGCGCTGCGGTCCAGCTGTGCGAGCCCTTCCACGGGAACAAACGCCGTCACCCACAGCCGACTCGGATCGACGATGGAGAACAACCGCGCGCCCGCGTCGACGCGTGCACCCGTCGTGCCGAAACGCTCAGTCACCACGCCATCCATCGGAGCGCGCACCTCGAGCAATCCGTCGGCCGTAACGTTGCCGCCACCGATGGCGGCGAGGGCTTCACGTGCGGCGTCTCGCGCCACCGTGGCCTCATGCATGCGTCGATCGGGAATGGCCTCAGCGCGCAACAACCGCTCGGCGCGCGTGAACTCTTCCTCCGCTTCGCGCAGCCGCGCTCGCGCATCGGCAAAACTGGCGCCGCCTTCGCCGAGCGTGGGCCGGACGCGAGCGAGCAACTCGCCGCGACGCACACGCATTCCGACCGCGGGTGTGTTTGGCGCGAGCGCAAGAATTCCGCCCGCGGGAGCGGCCGCGACCTGAGCCGCGCCCTGCGCAGACGTGATTTCTCCGGGCACGTTGATCGCGATCGCCAGCGAGCCCGAATCTGCAAACGCCGTGCGAAAGCCGGGTGTTTTCCACTGCTGTTCCTTGAGGAACGGAATTCCGGAATCTTCGCCCTCGTCGAACGGCGCGTCTTCCTCCGTCGCGTACACAACGAGCCCGGGGACTTCGATGCGATCGCGCGCTTGCGGGCTCTCCACATCAATGATCAGATCGTAGGTGCCAGCCGCGGTGAACACCGGTGCCGGACCATAGATGCCGGGCACACGCGGTGCGTCCTGTGTCACCACAAGCGGTGCGCCGCCACTGCGAGGCGTGAAGGTGAGCACGATGCGACCGGAGCGCAGCGGTGTGAAGTCGGTGAGGTCGGTGAGATGCGCCGCGAACGTTCCGCCAACCCCGACGATCAACGCGGGGTGCTCCATGAAGAGCTCGGTTGAATCGGTGAACAGCGTAATCACACCGCCGGCGCGTTCCGGTGCTTCCGTTTCCGCTTCGGCGGACGGCTCGTCGCTGCAGGCGCTCATGATCATCGTGCCGAGCAGCAGTGCCGCGAACGCACCGCTGAAACGCGAGAATGCAGTTGAGTAGTGCACGGGATTCAGTAAAGAGAAGGTTGGCCGATCGCGCGCGCAAGCTCGGCGCGGCGCACGAGGGCGTCGGCACGCAGCGTCGCAAACGCTTCTTCGATTTCATCGTAGGCGCGCAGGGCGAGCAGCCACGCATCGAGCGCGATCTCCCCTTCGGCGTACGCTGTGTTCACCGAGACCAACGAACGATCGGCGCTTTCGCCGAGCACGGGGCGTAAGGCGGCGAGCTGTTGCTCCGCACTGCGCACCGCGTCTGCTGCACTGAGAATCTCAAGCGTTGCGCGTTGCCGACGATCCGTCAGCTCCATGCGCGCCTGCACGACATCCGTAGCAGCTGCGTCGCGTGCGCCTTGCCGACGGTCGAACAATGGGAGCGGAATGCTCACGCCCGCTGCAACGCCACGGAGCGCGCCCAGACCAGCCGCGTTCTCGGACTTGTATCCACCCACCAGCGTTGGCACCGGCACTTGCTCCGACGCGGCGAGACGCGACTGCGCCTCGCGTACCATCACTCGCGCCTCTGCTGTTTGCAGATCCGGGCGTTGCAACCGACCGAGCGCGAGCAATGCGTCGTTGGCGAGCTCGGGAAGCGGCGCGTCGTCAAATGACAGTGCCAGTGTGCGATCGAGATCCGGATTGGAGGGATCGATCAGTGCAAGCAACTGTCGTCGCGCGCGGCGGAACTCCACCGCACGTGCCTCGCGCAGTACCGCGTACCGCGCCGCTTCAAGCTGGATGCGGCGCTGTTCGTAGCCTGACGCATCACCGGCGGCCAAACGCTCGGACACAACGCGCATCGCCTCCGCAAACGTCGCCGCCGAACGCGCAGCAATTTGCTCCCGGCGCTCCGCTTCCAGCGCGGACGCGTATGCGGTCACCGTCAGCAGGGTGATCTCCAGCTGAACGCCGCGCAACTCGGCGGCCGCCACTTGCTCCTCAGCGGCGGCAGCGTGCTGGCGCGCGGTACGCTGTCCGAACGCAAGTGGTTGTTCGAGCGTCGTGATGTGTTGTGCGTTCTCTGCGCCGACACGCGTCGTGCGTTCGTATTCCCACGTCAGCGTCGGATTCAGGCGGGCACCGGCTTGACGGCTTCTGTATTCGGCAGCTTGCACCGCCGCGCGCGCAGCGGCGACGCGCGGGTGC
>JBGTOG010000337.1:0-1542 GCA_041742675.1 Gemmatimonadaceae bacterium
TCACAAGCGCGTGACCAACGCGTGTGATGTCGCCGGCACCCATCGTGATCACGACATCGTCGGGCTTCACCAGCGCAGCGAGCGCGGCCACCGCATCTGTGCGGGGGCCTTGCCATGCGGGTGCGTGACCATGCGCGCGCATGGCGTGCACGATCAGTTCGGAGGTGACACCGTCGATCGGCTGTTCTCTGGCCGGATAGATGTCACACAGCGCACACAGATCGGCCTGTGCCAGCGCTTCACCGAACGCGTCGGCAAAATCGCGCGTGCGCGAATAGAGGTGCGGCTGAAAGGCCACCACCAGGCGACGACCCGGATACGCGGCTCGCGCTGCGGCAATGGTTGCCGCGACCTCGGTGGGATGGTGTGCATAATCATCGACGACCAGCGCACCATTGTATGCACCAAGGTGCTGAAAGCGGCGCTCCACACCGCCAAAGCGCGCGAGGCCAGGCAGCATATCGGGAATCTCCGCGCCGATCATGAGTCCGGCGCCCAATGCAGCCAGTGCGTTGCGCACGTTGTGCATGCCGGGAACGCGCAACACGAGCGTGCCCACGGGTTTGCCATCGTATTCCAGCGGTGCCTTGGATCCGCTGGCGCTGAACTGCACATCGCGCGCGATCAAGCGCGCGTGTTGCGCGCCGGCGGACGTTGTGCCTTGTGGCAACGCCGCATACCGCACCACCTCACGCGTCGCATTCTGCGGCAGCTGCATCGCCCCCTCATCATCCGCGCAGAGCACGACGGCACGCGATGGCTGCATGAACTGCGTAAACGTGGCATGGATATCCGCGAGGTCAGCATAGATGTCGAGGTGATCGGCTTCCACGTTGAGCACCACCGCTACGGTTGGCGTCAGCGCAAGGAACGACCGGTCATACTCATCGGCTTCCACCACGAACAGATCGTCGCGGCCCGCGCGCAGGTTGCTGCCCCAGGCATCGACACGCCCGCCAGCGATCCCGGTGGGATTGCGCCCCGCTGCGACCAATGCTTCGGTTGTCATCACCGTGGTAGTCGTCTTGCCGTGTGTGCCCGCAATCGCAATCACGGTCCCGTTGCGAACCGCTTCACCAAGCGCTTCGGCGCGCCGAATTACCGGCAAACCCAGTGCACGCGCGGCGACGAGTTCCGGATGAGACGCCGGCACCGCCGACGTGTACACCACCGCGCGCGCCTGCTGCACCAGCGAGGCATCATGGGCATGCACGGCCACACCAAGTCGCACCAGATCGGGAGCACCATCCGGGTTGGCATCCGTCCCCTGCACGCGCACACCACGACGCACGAACAGCTCGGCCAAGCCGCTCATGCCTGCGCCAGCAATGCCGGTGAAATGCACGGGACGCGAGTCTGATGTATCGAGCAGCGAGGTCATGTGAGTTTGAGCACGTGAGTAACGATGGCGTCAGCGATGCGCGCCGCCGCGTCCGGGCGTCCCCGCGCCCGGGCGGCCGCTGCCATTTGCACGCGTACATCTGGTTGCCGTTGCAGCTCTCGCATGGTGGCATCGAGCGCGGCGGCGCTAAGCTCAGATTG
>JBGTOG010000359.1:0-19074 GCA_041742675.1 Gemmatimonadaceae bacterium
AACGGTACGAAATTTCCGGCACCCCCGCAAGGATGCGCCGCTCAGTCGCCCGGCGGCCCCCACTACGAGCGCGTGGTCTCCGATGCAACAATCGTACGCACTGGCGCAATCCCCTGTCGTGAGCGGATACTTCGATTCTCGTCTGCAACACGCCCCGCCCCTCTCCCCGCCCTGCCATGCACAATCGCCGTGATTTCCTGACGCATCTTGGTGTGGCAGGAGGAGCCGCTGCGCTCGGTCTTGGTACACCAGGCCTTGTGCGCGCGTCTCATGCGGCCCTGCCGCGGCTGCCGCTCCCGCTCACAGAGGCTGCGCCCCGCCGCATCAAGTTGCTCATCCTCGGCGGCACGGGGTTTATCGGTCCGCATCAGGTGCGCTACGCGATGGAGCGCGGCCATGAGGTGACAATCTTCAACCGCGGACGATCCGCGCCAGGCGTGTTTCCGGGTGTCGAAGAGCTCACCGGCGATCGTGCGGCAAACCAGCTTGATTCGCTCAAAGGCCGACGGTGGGATGCGGTCATCGACAACTCCGCATCCCGCGCCGATGCGCCGATGTGGGTACGCGATTCGGCCGCGTTGCTACGCGATGCGACAGATCAGTATCTGTTCATCTCGACGCGTTCCGTCTTCTCCGATTTGAGCCAGGTGCCGGGCACGGTCAATGCGCCGCTGCTCACGAAAGCAAACACGCCCAATTGGAGTGAGGGACGCCCGTATCCGTACGGTCTGGCCAAAGCACTTGCGGAGGCCGAAGCCACCGCGGTGTTCGGCGGGCGCACAACGATTGTACGACCCGGTTTGATCGTCGGTCCCGGTGATGAAACTGATCGCTTTACCTATTGGCCCGTGCGCATCGAACGCGGTGGTGAAATCCTCGCGCCAGGCAATCCGGAATCAGATCGCATTCAGATCATCGATGTGCGCGACTTGTGTGAGTGGGCGGTGCGGCTATGCGAGACGAAAACGTACGGCACCTTTATGGGTGTGGGTCCGGAGCACGGGCGCTCCATGTCCGAGCTGCTGTACGGCATCGCGGGCGCAACCACTACGCCGCTGCGTTGGACGTGGATCCCGCGAGAGTTCCTCGCGGAACATCAGGTGCGTCCGTACGCGGAGATGCCGGTTTGGCGCCCGCCGACGCCCGGCTTCGAAGGCTTCGCCCGATTTGATCTCAGCCGGGAAGTGGCCGCTGGGCTCACCTTTCGTTCGCTGGCCGACACGACTCTGGCAACGCTCGAGTATCACCACTCCCGCGATGCTGAGCGCAAAGCAAGACTGCGCGCGGGTGCAAGCGCCGAGAAGGAGGCGGAGGTGCTCAAGGCGTGGCATGCACGTGCCGGGCACTGAGCTCGGCTACGGTACAACGGCCGTCGCTTCAATCTCGACGACCGCGCCGGGCTCCATGAGCGCCGACACCTCGACTGCGGACATTGCGGGGTAGTGTCGCCCAATCACCTCACGGTACGCTTCACCCAGTGCGGTGGCAACGCGCAGGTATTCCGAGCGATCGGTGACGTACCAGGTGAGGCGCACGAGGTGTTCAGGACCCGCGCCGTCTTCGGCGAGCACTGCAATGATGTTGTGCAAGGCCTGCGTGGCCTGGCCAACAAAAGATTCCGAGACGAGTGAGTTGGTGCTGTCCCAACCGACCTGTCCGGAAATATGAATTGTGCGTCCTGTCGCCGACACGCCGTTTGAGTAGCCGCGTGGTCGTGGCCAACCGGCAGGGTGCAGAATGCGATGAATCATGAGTGCTCTCGCAGCCGGAAGCGCTGCAGCTTGCCGGTCTCGGTTTTGGGAAGCGCGTCAACAAACGCGACCAGACGCGGATACTTGTACGGGGCAATGGAACGCTTGACGTGGTTTTGAATGGATTGTGCAAGCGCTTCGTTCGGCACGGCGTCCTCACGCAGCACGACAAACGCCTTGACCAGTTGTCCGCGGTCTTCATCAGGAATGCCGATGACGGCGCACTCCGCCACCTGCTCATGAGTGAGCACGGCCGCTTCGACTTCGGGGGCGCCAATGTTGTGCCCGGACGAGATGATCAAATCATCTGTCCGCGATGTGAAGTACACGTAGCCTTCGGCATCCATGAACGCTGCATCGCCGGTGAGATTCCAGCCGTGTTGCACGTAGTCACGTTGACGAGGGTCATTCAGATAGCGACACCCAGTCGGTCCACGTACCGCGAGTCGCCCCACAACACCGGCTGCAACAGGATGCAGTGCATCATCGAAAATCGCCACTTCGTAGCCGGGCACGGCGCGTCCGATTGCACCTTGGCGCACCTGTTCGCCGGCGGCGGCGACGAAGATGTGAATGAGCTCCGTCGCGCCAATGCCATCGAGCATCTCGATGCCCGTGCACTCGCGCCACAAAGTGCGCGTTGCGTCTGGCAGCGCTTCCCCAGCCGATACACAGGCGCGCAGCGTCGAGGTATCGAATCGCGACGGTTCCCGCTGCATGGCGAGCGCCATCTGCCGGTAAAACGTTGGCGCCGTGAAACAGACGGTCGATTTGGTGTGTGCAATGCTCTCCAGCAACATTTCCGGTGACGCTTTTTCGAGCAGTACGGCGCTGCCGCGCGCCGCCAGCGGAAAACACACCAGCCCACCAAGGCCGAACGTGAAGGCAATAGGCGGCGTACCGATGCAGCGATCATTCGCCGTGGTGCCCAACACCTGTTGTGAAAAGCCGTCGCACATGGCCATCACGTCTCCGTGACTGTGCATACAACCTTTGGGCTCTCCAGTGGTGCCGGATGTGAAAGCAATGAGGCTGATGTCGTCTCGATGCGTTCGAACCGTCGGAAACGGGTCGACATGTCGGCTGCACGCGACCGTAAGTGACTGTGTGTCCGCAGTTCCCCAACTGCGAACGGCGCACGGTACCGCATCGTCATCGAGCGCCTGCATGAGTTCGTCGATGAGGCGAACATCACACAGTGCCGCCGCACAACGCGCCCGGGATTGTACAGCGCGCAACTCCACCGCACGCAGCAACGGCATGGTAGTCACCGCCACGCAGCCCGCCTTGAGCGTAGCGAGCCACGCAGCCACCATCCACTGGCCGTTGAAGCCTCGCAACAAGACCCGATCACCGGGCACCAGTCCCAAATCACTCGAGAGCACGTGGGCCAGCGCGCTAACGTGTTTAGCCAACGCGCCGTACGACGTGTGCGACCATTCACCAGACGCGTCAGCGCAGCGCAGTGCGATGTCATTGGCATGGCCTTCGTGCAGCGCGTCGTCCAGGAGTCGCGCTGCGGCATTAAGCGCGTCCGGGTAGTCATACGGCGCCTCGCGGTGCATGATCGGCCATTCGTTGGCGGGTGGCAGTTGTTGACGCGCCCAGTCATTCCGAGGCGTGAGCACCCCTCCCTGCGGATCCGTTGACGAGTGACGTGTCATCTTGCGCATGACAACAGCTCCGTTACGGGGTGGTTGAACGCTCGTTGGCCGCACGCAACGTTTCGCGACCCACGAGCAATCGCTGGACTTCCGTTGCACCTTCATAAATCCGGAGTGCGCGAATCTCACGATACAGCCGTTCAACAACGCCGCCGGATTGCACACCGCGTGCACCGTGCAGCTGCACCGCGCGATCGATGATGCGCTGCGCGAGCTCCGTGGCCGCTGATTTCGCCATCGCCGACACCGTAGTCGCCCGACCTCGCTGCGTGTCGCGATACCACGCCGCACGATAGGTGAGCAGTGCTGCCGCATCCAGCTCCGTAGCCATGTCTCCAATCATGGCTTCGGCCAGAGGGAGCGCCCCGAGCGTGGCGCCAAACATTTTCCGCGACGATGCATGCTGCAACGTCTCCACCAGCGCGCGGCGCGCGAACCCGACCGAAGCCGCCGCCACCGACATGCGAAAAATGTCGAGCGTTCGCATGGCCAGCTTGAAGCCCCCGCCCTCCACGCCGAGCAGGTGCGAATCGGGCACCACACAGTTTGCCAACTGCAGCGTGGCCAGCGGGTGCGGTGCCATCACGTCGAGCCGCTCCGCGACGGTGAGACCGGATGTATCGGCCGGCACGAGAAACGCGCTGACGCCCCGTGATCCCGTGGACTCGGCATCGGATCGCGCAAACACACAATAGAACGACGCGATACCGCCGTTGGAGATCCACGTCTTCTCACCATCAATCCGCCAGCCGCCATTTACGCGGGTGGCGCGGGTCGTGAGCGCGCCCGCGTCGGATCCTGCTTCCGGTTCAGTCAGTGCAAATGCGGCGATCGCACTGCCGTCGGCAACGCGGGGGAGCCACTCGCGGCGCACCGTGTCAGTGCCGCCGAGTGAAATGGGGCCTGAACCGATCCCCTGCATGGCCAGCGCAAAGTCGGCCAGACCGTCGTACCACGCGAGCTGTTCACGTAGCAGACAGACGCTGCGCGAATCAATCTGCGGCAGCGCCCCACCTTCCGCTTCCGGCACACAGTAGCGCAGAAACCCCGCCGCCCCGAGTGCGCGCACCCATCGTACGCACGACGCGTCGGTCTCACCGTGCGATTGCTCCTGCGTCGCTGCCCACGTTGCAACACGCGCAGCAAGCTCGCGATGCGAGTTCTCAAAGAACGGCCAGTCAAAATGCGACAGTGCGGTCTGGCGCATGCTCAGTTGCCCTCAAACACCGGTGTACGCTTCTCGGCAAACGCCTCAAAGGCGCGACGGAAATCCTGCGTGCCCATGCAGAGGGCCTGTGCCTGGGCCTCCATTTCGATCGCTGTCTCCACAGACACATTCCATTCCTGTTGCAGCATTGTCTTTGTCATGGCGTGCGCAAAGGCGGGCCCGGCGGCGAGTTGCTGCGCGCGCTTGTCGGCTTCGACGAGCAGTTGCGCGGGCTCCACCAGCGTGGTGTAGAAACCCCATCGTTCCCCTTCGGACGCGCTCATGGTGCGGCCGGTGAAGAGCAGCTCTGCCGCACGCCCTTGTCCAATGATTCGCGGGAGCAACGCGCAGGCTCCCATGTCACAGCCCGCCAGTCCAACGCGCGTGAACAGAAACGCGGTGGTCGCGCGCAGCGTCGCGATGCGAAGATCGGACGCCATGGCAAGAATGGCACCGGCCCCGACGGCCATGCCGTCGACGGCCGCAATGATTGGTTGCGGACACGCCCGCATCGCCTTGACGAGATCGCCCGTCATGCGAGTAAACGCCAGCAACTCGGGGACGGCCATTCGAGTGAGTGGTTCGATGATTTCAAACACATCGCCACCTGAACAGAAGTTCTCACCCGCGCCGGTGAGAATCACGCAGCGAATATCTGATGCGTACGGCAACTCGCGAAACAGATCCCGCAGCTCGGCGTACGAGCCAAATGTGAGCGGATTTTTTCGCGAGGGTCGATTCAGCGTGATGGTCGCAGTATCACCAGTGTCATTGACTGCGAAGCCGAAGTGCACGAAGGAACGGGAAGCCATCGGCCGACGCATCGCGGTCATCTGATTGGGTGCAATCATGGGGATTTCCCGTTCTCGGGTGTAGGAAGCTGATCTTTGACAACGCCAAGCAGACGGTACAGCGTGCGGCTTTCGGTCGAACTCAAACCGCCGAGTTGTGATTCGATGATGTCTTCATGCGCTTGTGCCATGATCGCAAAGTGACGCCTGCCATGTGCGGTGAGTCGAACGACCACGGCGCGTTTGTCGCTTTGCGCCGCGCGCCGCCGCACCAGGCCATCCCGCTCAAGTTCCGTCACCAGCCAGGTCACGTTGGCTCCGGTACTCATGGTACGAGCCGACAGTTCGCCCATGCGCAGGCCGAGCGGAGCGCGCTCCAGCTGCGCGAGCAGATCAAACCGCGACAGCGTCGCGCCAAACTCTCGTCTGAGCGCCGCATCCACGTTGCGCTCAATGCGTCTCGTGCACGTGAACAAGCGAAGCCACAGTCGAAGCAGTTCGTGATCATCACTGGCGAGTCGCGTCTCCAGATCTGCGGGTGCCGCGGCGTTTGCGTGCGCGTTCACGACAAATCCAGGTCGAACGTCCATGTCTCCGCGTTCCGCTGCGCAGCCGATGGCTCGCAGAATCGAACGATCGCGTCAGCCACCTCCTGAACGGTGATGAGTGACTGCTGTCCGGCATCAGCGAGCAACGCGGCAAGTGCCTGCTCCGGTGTGCGTCCCGTTTTGTCGACGATGCGCTGCACGGATTCAGACACCAGGTCGGTATCGGTGTAGCCGGGACAGACGGCGTTGACCGTGATTCCGCGCGATGCATACTCGGCCGCCAGCGCGCGTGTGAGCCCCACCAGCCCGTGTTTGGCGGTCACGTACGGCGCGACATAGGCAGCACCACTCAGCCCGGCAACGCTCGCCACATTCACGATGCGTCCGAATGAGCGTTCGACCATACCCGGTAGCACGCACTGTGCCGTGTGCACCGCGCCCAATACATGCACCCGGAACATGGACACAAAATCATCGGGCGAGGCGCGGTGAAACGGGTTGGCGCCGGCGTGGCCGGCGTTGTTCACCAGAATACTGATCGGGCCCAGCGCCGTCTCGGCTCGTGCACACGCTTCCCGCACACGTTCCTGCTCAATCACGTCGGCAACCACGACGTGGCTGCGCGTGGGCAAGTCGGAAGCAACAGTTTCACCTGCGTCGCGATTGCGCACCAGCAGCGTGACATCCGCGCCAGCGGCCGCCAACGCGCGCACCGTGGCCGCACCAATGCCGCGATTCGCACCGGTGACAAGCGCGTGCTGCCCTTGCAGTGTGCTCATCGCAACTCTCCACGCTCAGGGACCGCGCGCAACGCATCGTTCTCCATGCGTTGGCGTTCCATCAGACGCTCCAACTGTGTGCGCGCCGCACGGTACTGCGGCGGCCACAGCGCATCGGTGCCCACAAAACCAAAGCGCGCGGACTCCGTCAACGTCCAGGCGGGGTTCACCAGATGCGGGCGGCCGATGGCCACAAGATCGGCGCGCCCCGAGGCGATGATCCCGTTCGCCTGATCGGCATCGGTGATTGCGCCAACCGCCATCGTAGCGATTCCGACTTCCTGACGGATGCGATCGGAGAAGGGCGTTTGCCACATGCGGCCAAACACTGGTTGCTCACGCTTCACCACCTGGCCCGCTGATACATCGATGACATCTGCGCCCGCCGCCTTGAACCGTCGCGCAATGTCCACCGCATCGTCTCCCGTATTGCCACCGGCCGCCCAGTCGTGCGCGGAAATGCGCACGGACATCGGTTTGCTCTCAGGCCACACCGCGCGCATGGCTTCGAACACTTCAATCGGGAAACGGGCTCGAGCCTCGGCATCCCCACCGTACTCGTCGGTTCGTTGGTTGGTGAGCGGCGAGAGAAACGCGCTCAGCAAATACCCGTGTGCGCAGTGCAACTCCAGCCAGTCGAATCCCGCGGCCAGCGCTCGTGTGGTCGAGGCCACGAACGCGTTGCGAACGCTGATCATATCGGCTCGCGTCATCGCACGCGCCCGAGACGACACGCCTTCGAGATACTGCATCTCTGATGGTGCGATCAGCGGCCATGCGCCCGACTCCAAGGGCTGATCGATCCCCTCCCACATGCGCTTCGTCGCTCCCTTGGAGCCTGCGTGTCCAAGCTGGATACCGATACGCGCTGGTGTTTGCTCATGTACGAACCGCACAATGCGCGACCACGCCTCGGTGTGGGCATCGTTCCAGAGTCCGGGGCACCACGGCGTGATCCGAGCATCGGGTGACACGCAGGTCATCTCGGCCACTACCAGTCCGGCTCCGCCCGACGCACGCGCACCCAGGTGCACGAGATGCCAATCTCCAACCACGCCGTCGGTTTGCGCTGAGTACTGCGCCATCGGAGACACAATCACCCGATTCGGCAGCGTGAGACCGCGGACGGTAAACGGTGTCAGCAATGCCGGAGGCGCCGGTTCAGTCGTGGTGATCTCGAGCCCGGCGGTCTGTGCAAACCACCGGTCAAAGCCCGCGACATAGTTGTGGTCGCGCTGCCGGAGGTTCTCATGTGAAATGCGCTGTGATCGGGTCAACAGCGCGTAGGCAAACTGCTCCGGTGCGAGCGATGCGTACCGTTCGACGTGCTCAAACCATTCCGTGGAGTTGCGCGCTGCATTCTGCAGTTTGAGTACTTCGACCGCGCGCGTTTCCTGATAGCGTGCGAGTGCGGTTGCCAGCGCAACATACGTTGGCGTGGACTGATCAACAGCAGCACCAGCGAGGGCGTCGGCAAATGCGATCGCGTCCTCTACGGCGAGTTTGGTTCCGGAGCCGATCGAGAAGTGCGCTGTGTGCGCGGCATCGCCAAGCAGAACCACGGGAACGCGCCGCTGCTCCAGATGCACCCAGTGCGTCCACGCTGCACAGACAACGCGCGGAAACCGTATCCACTGTGCCGATCTGCGCACATCCTGCGCATTGCCGAGCAGTGGAGCGCCCTCGAGTGTATCGGCGAACAGCCCTTCGCAATACGCAACCGACGCGGCGCCATCCATGCGATCAAGTCCCGCCCGCTCCCACACATCCTGTGGCGCTTCGACGATAAACGTGCTCGTGGACTCATCAAACTGGTATGCGTGCGCCTGAAACCAGCCGTGTTCGGTGTGCGCGAAGTCAAACGTAAAGGCATCGAAACGGCGCGGCGTACCGAGCCACGTGTATCGACAATGGCGTAGCTCGATCTCCGGTTGGAATGAACTCACATATTGCTCACGAATCCGGCTGTTGACGCCATCCGCAGCAACCACAAGATCCAGCGATTCCGCCGCGATACGCTCGGCGAGATCCGCAGCGGCCTCGGTCTCAAACAACAGCTCTACGCCGAGCGTGCGACAACGCGCCTGCAGGATCTCCAACAGCTTTCGGCGGCCAATGCCGCTGAAACCGTGGCCGCCTGATCGGATGTGGCGCCCGCCAAATCGAACCTCGATATCGTCCCAGTGATGCAGTGCGCGCGAAATCTCTTGAGCGCTCTCCGGGTCAGCGGCGCGGAGATTGGCCACCGTCTGGTCCGAAAGCACAACGCCCCAGCCAAATGTATCATGCGCGCGGTTGCGCTCCGTCACGGTGATGTGTGACGAGGGGAAACGGCGCTTGAGCAGCAACGCGGTATACAGGCCACCGGGACCGCCACCAACAATCAAAACGCGCACAGCGCATGCTCCGGAGCAAACAGGGCGCAGACGGCAGGAATCAATACTTTAAGAATAAAGCACTTGGACCCGCACCTTGTCGAGCAGCGCCGCCGCCCGCCCCATCAGCCGCGTCCCTCGCGCAGCCGCGTCATTCGCGTCAGTCGCGTCAGTCGCGCGACCGATCCGCGGTTCCCCGCCCCACAAATCGTAGCGCCACGGCCACTGCCAGCAGCGCGATGCCAACCCACCGTTGCCACGGTTCGCCGGTGCGCATCCCGATGGCGAAGAAAATGATCGCCGTAAGCGTCAGCGCGAGCTTTACGCGCGTAAGCGGAGTCACCGCGTGCTACGCAGCCGGAGCGGCCGGCAGGCCAGCGGCCTGCGCTTCTGCATCGGGTACATTGAGCATCACGCGCAGCACTGACGTGGAATAGACCTTTCCTTGCGCATCGGTCTTGAGTGATAGCGTCCCGCCGCCATCAAGCGCGCCGTGCAACAGGAAGTTGACGGCATTCAGGTTCGGAAGTACAAATCGCTCAACCTTCCCCGTGATCTGACCCGCGTAGTGGTCTGTCAGCAGATCAGCCGTGAGATAGCGCTCGAGTATTGGATAGTACGCAGGTTTGAGCGCAATCACGCCAACGTTGGCCGTATCGCCCTTGTCACCACTGCGCGCGTGCGCGATGTCCAGCAGTCGTACGTGCATGCGCTTCACTCCAGAATATCAACGTGAGTGCTTACGGCCCGCTTGTCGATCAGCGCGGGCCAGTAGGCCACAATTTCTTCAACCTTGGGACGTCCCCCGGCAAAACCGGTGACGCTGGGCGGTCCATTCAGTACCAGTGGTGCAAGCTCACGCGTGAATCGCTCCACCGCGCTGCGATCCGGTCCGCGCACGCCGATACGCAGTTGCACCTCGGGTACGTCGCCCGGCGTTCCTGCCAGTGAACCATGGGTCGACGACACGCCGACGAACTCTGTCAGAATATGATCGAAGTGCAATCCGAGATTATCCATTCGCTCGCGCAACACCCGATCGGCCAGCTGCGCCTTCTCCATCGCATCCGGCCAGGCGTAGACGAGTGTGCCCACGGCTTTGAAGCCGGCGCGATACGCAATCGACACCTTGAGAAACGGCGTGGACGGGCCGCCGGTGATGCCGTGGACACGAACCCGATTCTCACCGTCTGCGGCGACCTTGATGCTGGTGAAGTCGGCAACGACATCAGGCGTGATGTAGCTGTTGGGATCGCCCATTTCGTACACCAACTGCTCCGACACGCTCGGCACGCTCACGCGACCGCCAGTGCCCGGATGCTTGGTGATCACGAACGAACCGTCGGCGTGCGCTTCGGCGATCGGATAACCCACGTTCGCGAGGTCCGGAATGTTGCGCCAGTCGTGCATGCAGTTGCCGCCAGATGCCTGCGCGCCGCACTCGAGGATGTGTCCGGCCACAATACCGGACGCGAGTTTGTCCCAATCATCCGCCGCCCAGCCAAACTCATGACGAAGCGGTGCCATGGTGAGCGCCGTGTCAGTGCTGCGACCAGTGATAACGACGTTCGCACCACGTGCAAGCGCCTCGACGATCGGTGTGGAACCGATGTACGCATTCGCCGACAAGACGCGGTCACGCACCGTAGAGAGCGGCTCGCCGGATTCCATGTGTTTGAGCTCGTGTCCTGCCGCCAGCAACTCGTCGAGTCGCGGCAGCAGATCATCGCCCGTCACCACACCGAGCTTGAGTTTGCCGCGCACACCGGCCTTGTCAGCCGCCGCCAATACCGCATGCGCACACGCCACAGGATTCACGCCGCCAGCGTTCGCGATCACTTTCACGCCGCGTTCAGCGACGGCGGTGAACACGCTCTCCATCGCGCCGATAAAGTCGCGCGCATAGCCCATGGACGGATCGCGCTCCTTCTGCTTCTGCACGATCGACATGGTGACTTCGGCGAGGTAGTCAAGCATCAGGTAGTCCACCGGACCACCTTCAACCTGCCGCCGTGGGGCTTCGAGCCAGTCGCCCCAGAAGCCCTGACCGCTGGCGACACGAACGACACGAGACTGTGATTGAGTATCAGACATAACCGTAAGGATCAAACGACCGCATCAGGCGCCGGTCATCGGCATGGGAGGCAACACGAACGCGCCGAGGTGCGGTCCGGGGTTGTGCATGGCAGCGCGCAGTGCAAGTGCGAGCATGTCACGGGTGTCTTCTGGATACACGATGGCATCAACAAAGCCACGGGCTGCGGCGTATCGCGCGTCGAGCTGCTCTTCGTAGTCGGCGCGCATGGCATCGGCTGATGCCAGCACCGCATCCGACGGCTGCACACCCGCCTGCGTTGCCTTCTCAAACGTGGCGCCATGCACGGCTTGTACCGCTGACTCGCCTTCCATGACCGCCATGCGACCAGTGGGCCAGGAAAGAATGAAGTCCGGATCAAACCCCTGACCGGCCATGGCATAGTAGCCGGCGCCACTGGCGTGATTCACCGTCAGCACAAGTTTGGGCACGCGTGCACAGGCCATCGCTTCTACAAAGCGCGCACCAGCGCGAATGATTCCTTCGTGCTCCGCATCAGGACCCACCATGAAACCTGATACGTCTTGCACGAAGACAATCGGCAGCCCCTGACGATCACAGCGATCAATGAAAAATGCGACCTTCTCCGCACTCTCGGCGTAGATGATGCCGCCAAAGCGAGGGCGCTCGCCCGCACGACCCTTGATCAGCCCGCGCTGATTGGCAATGACGCCAACCGGAATGCCTTCAATCGTTGCGTCTCCGCACATGATCTCGCGCGCGAGATTCGGCTGAAACTCCTCGAGCTTGCCCTCGTCCAGCACCGCACGCAGCACATCGTGCATGTCATAGGACATTCGATGGTCGGATGGCAACACGTCGTAGAGCGTTTCCGGATCAGTGGCGGGCGGCTTGGCCTCCTGCGACGCCGGGCGATGCATCGGCGCGGGCAGTCGGCCAATCAACTCACGCAGCTTGGCAAGACATGCGTGATCGTCCTCCACCGCATAGTGCGCGACACCGCTTACTTCCGTGTGTGTCAGCGCACCGCCGAGCGTTTCGCCGTCCACCGTCTGACCGGTCGCGCCCTTTACCAAATTGGGGCCGCCGAGTCCCATGAATGAGGTGCCCTTGACCATAAGGATCACGTCGCTGAGCGCCGGCAGATACGCACCGCCCGCGACGCACTGCCCCATCACGGCCGCGAACTGCGGAATGCGCAGATACCGACGCATGATGGAGTTGTAGTAGAAGATGCGCGCTGCGCCGTACTGTCCGGGAAAGACGCCACCCTGGTACGGGAGATTGACGCCGGCCGAGTCCACGAGGTAGACGATGGGCACACGGCAGCGCATGGCAACTTCCTGAGCGCGCAAAATCTTCGTGATGGTTTCCGGCCACCATGAGCCGGCTTTCACAGTGGCATCGTTGGCGACAACCACGACCTCGCGTCCGTGCACCATGCCCAAGCCCGTAATCACACCGGCGGCTGGTGCCTGCCCGTCGTATTGGTCATGCGCGACGAGCAGTCCAATCTCCAGAAACGGCGCACCATCATCGAGCAGACCCGTGACGCGCTCTCGTGCCGTGCGCTTACCCTGCTCATGCTGTTTGGCGATGCGTGCTGCGCCGCCACCTTCGCGCAGCTTCGCCTCAAGTTCGCGCACTTCCGCGGCGAGCTGCCGCAATCGCGT
Source organism: Gemmatimonadaceae bacterium (assembly GCA_041742675.1). GTDB lineage: Bacteria > Gemmatimonadota > Gemmatimonadetes > Gemmatimonadales > Gemmatimonadaceae > JAABRT01. Next base: position 12,845 of record JBGTOG010000359.1, read on the forward strand.
ACTCACGCCTCCTGCGCCTTGTGCTCGGCGAACCACACCCGAATGAAGTCAACCAGATCCTGAGTACTGGTGCCGGGTCCAAACAGCCGGCCAATGCCGCGCGCTTCAAGCGCAACCATGTCTTCCTTGGGAATGATGCCTCCACCCGTGAGCAGGATGTCGTCGCGACCCGCTTCAACGAGCAAGTCGTGCACACGTGGAAAGAGGGTCATGTGCGCGCCCGAAAGAATCGACAAGCCCACGACATCGACATCTTCCTGAACGGCGGCGGACGCGATCATTTCCGGCGTCTGATGCAAGCCGGTGTAAATGACCTCCATGCCGGCATCACGCAGCGCCGCTGCGACTACCTTGGCCCCGCGATCGTGACCATCAAGGCCCGGCTTGGCAACGAGAACTCGGATTGGACGTGACATGCCTGAAAGTTAGGGGAATTCCTTGCGGGCGACCAGCAGCATCTCGCCGGCACGGCGATTCAACGGACGCTCTGTCCATCCGGCATACGCGTGCTCGACGACCAGCCCGACTTCTGCCAGGCGCTCACTCAGGTGCGTCGCCGAATACAGCCGAATCTTGTGCTCGCGCTCGCCGTTTCCGGCCGGGCCGCGCCATGTCGCGTGCACGTAGAGAAATCCGCTGAGCGCATCGAAACGACGCTCCTGCGCGAACACGGTACCGTCAGCGGTGGTCCACCAGTCGCGCGAAAGAAACTTCGCCATCACGCCATCGCGGCTGCCGCCATGCCACACGAGCAGCCCACCGGGCTTGAGCACACGTGCGAACTCTGACAGCACGCGACGATCATCGGCTGGCGAATCGAAAAAGCCAAACGAGGTGAACAAGTTGACCACAGCATCGAATCGATTGCCCCAGCGCGCGGGCAACTTGCGCATGTCGCCCTTGGTGTAGCGAAGCGCCGGTCCCGTACCTCGTGCGCGTGCCGCATCGAGCAAGTCAGACGAGTAGTCGAGCCCATCGACATTGAATCCGTTTTCCGCCAGCAGATGCGCGTGCCGTCCCTGTCCGCACGGGCAATCCAGAACACGGGAACCGGCCGGCAACTCGCCAAGAATGTCGATCAGGCGCGCCACCTCTTCACGATCCCGCGTCGCGGTGAAGAGCGGCTCGTATTCATGCAGGTAGTGCGCGTCGAAGTGCGTCGTCCACCAGGGCGCGGCAGCCATCTTGCCGCGCTGCGCCACCTTGCCAACGGACTTGCGTGCCGGACTCAGAAGAACACCGGTTCGCGATAGGCACCAAACACATCTTCGAGTGCCGCGCGAATCTCGTACAAGGTGCAGTACGACCGTGCGCAATCCATGATGAAGGGCACGACGTTCTCATTACCTCGCGCGGCATTGCGCAGTGCATCCAGATGCCGGTCCACCACCGTCTGATCACGCGTGGCGCGCAACGTTGCCATGAGCGCGCGCTGTTCCGTTTCGGCTTCCGCACCAACCTTGAGCAGTGGAATCGTCAGCTCCGGCTCATCGGTCACGAACTCATTCACGCCAACGACCAGTTTGCGCCGCTGCTCGATTTCCCATTGCTGGCGAGCGGCCGCTTCGGCTATTCGCTTCTGGAACCAACCATCTTCGAGGCCACGCACCACGCCGCCGGCCTCATTGATCTGCTCAAAAAGCGCCTCGGCTTCGGCTTCCAGCTTATCGGTGAGCGCCTCGACATAGTACGACCCGCCCAACGGGTCGGCGACATTGGGGATGCCGGTTTCGTAGGCCAGCACCTGCTGCGTCCGCAGCGCCACCTGCACCGCCTCTTCACTCGGCAGCGCGAGCGTCTCGTCCATGCTGTTCGTGTGCAGCGACTGTGTGCCACCAAGCACCGCGGCGAGCCCCTGATACGCGACGCGCACCACGTTGTTCATGGGCTGCTGCGCCGTCAGTGTGACGCCGGCGGTCTGCGAGTGAAAGCGCATCATCCACGAGCGCGGATTCTTCGCACCGTAGCGTTCGCGTAAATGTCTGGCCCAAATTCGGCGTGCCGCACGCAGCTTCGCGATCTCTTCGAAGAAATCGTTGTGAATGTCCCAGAAGAACGACAACCGGGGAGCAAAATCGTCCACATCCAGCCCGCGCTCAATGCCGCGTTCCACGTAGGTGAAACCATCGGCGAGCGTGAAGGCCAGCTCCTGCGCCGCCGTTGATCCCGCCTCGCGAATGTGGTAGCCGGAAATGGAAATGGTGTTCCAGGCAGGCGTGTTGCGGGAACACCACGCAAACATGTCAATGATGAGGCGCAGCGCGGGCTCAATTGGAAAGCACCAGGCGTGCTGCGCCATGTACTCCTTGAGGATGTCGTTCTGCACCGTGCCGGCGACCTTCTCGAGCGGCACGCCCTGCTTCTCAGCGGCGGCCACGTAAAAGCAGAAGAGAATGATGGCCGGCCCATTGATGGTCATCGATGTGGTGACCTGATCAAGCGGAATGCCTTCGAACAACGTCTCCATATCGGCCAGTGACGAGATCGACACACCGCACTTCCCGACCTCGCCCTCTGATCGCGGATGATCGGCGTCGTATCCCATCAGTGTCGGAAAGTCGAACGCGACGGACAGTCCGGTCTGTCCCTGGGCGAGGAGATACTTGAACCGCTGGTTCGTTTCGCGCGCCGTGCCGAAGCCGGCAAACTGACGCATGGTCCAGAGCTTGCCCCGATAGCCGGTGGGGTGAATGCCGCGCGTGAACGGCCATGCACCAGGCGTCTCGAACGCCGTTCCGGCGGACTCTTCAAGATTGAGTGCCGTGTAGAGCGGATCAACTTCGGACGCCGAGTTGGTGAACGACACGGCGCGCGTGCGTGCATTGTCAAAGCGTTCGCGCCACAGGGCGACTTCCGCGCGGAGCTGCGCGAGCTCTTCCTGCTGCTGGCGCACCACATCTGCGATATCAGAAATGCTGGTCATGCGTGTTGATCCGTGTTGATGCCAGAGAGCAAAGGGCCGCTGCGAGACAGCAGCGCGTCGGCCGTGTTGAACGGGGCCTGTTCTCCTGCTTCAAGTGCTGGAAGCTGCGCTTCCAACCACTCCACCGTCGAGGTATGTGTCCACAGGCGCTGGCGCACCTTGCGTTCGACCGCCTCGCGTACCCGTTCACGCATCCGCTCACGCCGCCGGGCCTGCAGCTCACCACTCCTGTCAAGATAGCCATGGTGTCGGGCGAGGGCATCAATCAGGTCGCCGATGCCTTCCTTCTGTGCCGCGATCGTACGGAGCACCGGTGGGGTCCACAGATCAGCAGATTCATCACGCGACGCCTTACGCGCTGCCCGCGCCGGATTCATTGCGTCTCGCGCCGATTCCCGCTCGGCGTCACCCAGGGAGCGGAGATCGATGCCATGGTGCGCCGGTGCCCCGGCCCCACTCGACGCGCCAGGCCGCAGGCCGAGCATAAGTTCAAGGTCGTTGCGCAGTCGATCCGCTCCGGGACGGTCCGCCTTGTTCACGGTGAAGATGTCGGCAATTTCCATGACGCCCGCCTTGAGTGTCTGGATGGAATCGCCTGACTCCGGGACAAGCACGACCAAGGTGGTGTCTGCCGTGCGCGAGACGTCGAGCTCGCTCTGCCCCACGCCCACCGTCTCGATGAGAATCACATCCAGTCCGAACGCGTCCAGCACATCGCACACGTCGCGCGTCGCGCTGGCGAGACCACCGAGCGATCCGCGCGTCGCCATACTCCGAATGAAGACGCCGGGATCAAGCGCGACCTCTTCCATGCGAATCCGATCGCCGAGTAACGCGCCACCGGTGAAGGGTGACGTGGGATCGACCGCGATCACGCCAACCGTTCGCCCTTCGTCGCGCCAGGCGCGCACAAGGTGCGCCGTGATCGTGCTTTTGCCGGCTCCCGGTGGTCCGGTAATGCCGATGCGCCGCGCGTGGCCAAGGCGCGAATGCAGCACGCTGGCCAGCACATCGAAACCGCGGCGATGGTTCTCAACAATTGAAACGGCGCGCGCCAGCGCTGCTGGCTTCTTCCGGTCAAAGTCGGCGAGTACGCGATCAATCGATTCAACCCCGGTATTGTAGGTACCAGTGGTCACGTCGCGTCTCCCGTGGTGCGCGTCGCGGGCTCGTCGTGTTCATCGCGAATCTCTCCCACCAACTCCTCCAGCAAATCTTCCAGCGTGAGTACTCCGGCCACTGTGCCATCAAGCGCGCGAACCACCGCCATCTGGCGACGTGCACGCAACATATCATACAGCAGATCACCCGCCGGCTTGTGGACCGCGGCTTCGGCCAGTGGACGCAGCGATGGCCGCCCCTGCCCCGCGACCACGAACACGTCAAAAGCGTGCAGCATGCCAACCGGATGATCGATCGATCCGCGGTACACGGGCACGCGGCTGAAGCCGGATGCTGCAATGCGCTGTGCCATGACGTCGTGCGGCAACGACTCATCCAGCGCAAACAGCTCGCGACGCGGTGTCATGACATCACCGGCGGTCTTGGCGCTCAGTTGCACCACACCCGAAATGATGGCGATTTCCTCCGAAGCATCGAGGCCTTCCAGCGTCCCATCCTGCAGCAATTCCTGCAGGCCTTCGCGCGATCCATTGCTCGCTTCGGCTCGCGCCGTTGTATTCGGCGCGAACCGTTGGGCAATCCGTTTTGCAATGCGTCGCGCAACCAATCGCATCGGCGCGAGCACCACCGCCACGGCCCGCAGCACGGGCACAAAAACGGGGATCAGCCGTGGCGCCCAGCGACGCGCAATCGCACGCGGGAGCAGCTGCCCGAGTATGAGGATCAGCAGCGCCAGCAATACACCGTCACCGAGCAAACGCCACGGCTGTCGTTCGTTGAGCAACGCCAGTCCGGCACCGGCGAGAAACACCACCAGCGCGACGGCGGTACCAGCGGTGAGCAGCAGGCGCTTCGGGTGTTCGACAAAACGCTGCGCGGCGGCCGGATCGTCGTCGTCATCGCGTTCGATCCAGGTGCGCAACCACAATCGATTCACCGCGCGCACGGCCGTGGCACCGGCGGTGAGCAGTGCCACCACCAGTGTCGTGCTGAACATGAGTACAGTGCGCGTGATCATCAGCGTCGGTACCGTGGCATCACTCGTCTGTCTCCACCGGTGCACGCCGCTCAAGGAACACGCGCTCCACCTTGCGTCGCACCACTCGTTCCACAATCACCCGAAAGCCGTCGATGTCGAGCGACTCACCAGCACGCGGGACACGACCCAGCATCTCAAAAATCAATCCGCCAATCGTGCTGACCTGTTCGCTGTGAAAATCATGCCCAAGCGCGTCAGACAGATCGTCGAGCGTCAATCGTCCTGAGACCCAGAAACGAACGCCGTCCTCTTCGGCGATTTCACGCTCCTCGTCATCGTATTCGTCGCGAATTTCTCCAACCAGCTCCTCGAGAATGTCTTCAATCGTCACCATGCCTTCCGTACCGCCGTACTCATCCACGACGATGGCGATGTGTGTGTGCGACTGCTTGAAGTCGCGCAGCTGGTCGGCAATGCGCTTGGTGGTTGGGATGTACTGCGGTACACGCATGAGGCTCGCCCAGCCACCGTCCGGTTCCGTGTCATTGACCACCGCCGACAGCAGATCCTTGGCGTACAGGATGCCAACAATGTCGTCGACGGTCTCGACATACACTGGCACCCGCGAGTGATGTGCGCTGTGCAGTCGATCGACTACTTCGTTCCAAGGCGTCTCGCGATCCAGCGCCACCATGTCCACACGGGGCACCATCACATCGCCAACGGTGGTTTCGCCGAAATCGAAGACGCCGAGCAGCAGCTCGCGCGCCACGCCGCGCACGGTGGGCTCGGACTCCACGACCTGCCGAAACTGCTCCGCCGCCGTTTCACGGGAGTCCGTCGCATCAGATGGCGGCACAAGCACCGAGTCAAACACATCGTCCAGCCAGCCACCGAGCCAGACCACTGGACGTAAGATGCGCTCGACGACACGCTGAAATGGCGCCAGTCGTTCGGCCGCCGTGGCACCGAGCAGATCGCCCAGCGCACGCGCGGCCGCCTCGGCAAACAATACGGAGAGGGTTGCCGCAAGCATGAGGATCAACGTACGGAACAGCCAGGCGCCCTCAGCGAATGTGAGCGCCAGTGCGATCGCGCCGCCGGTTACGCCGTGTGCAAGAACACGCAGGAAAGCCAGTGCACGGTGCGCGCGCTCTCGAGCCGGGAGCGCCCGTCCGGCCATGGACGTGTGCGCGCCGCGTGGCG
>JBGTOG010000362.1:0-13503 GCA_041742675.1 Gemmatimonadaceae bacterium
CCGACTTCGCGTCCCTGCTTGTCCAGGCGAATCACCTCCGCACGCACCTCGGTCGGCGCGGCGGGCGTTGGCAGCGAAGGCGCGTCATTCGCGCCCGGCAACAGACCGTCACTCAGCGGCGTCTCAAGCGACACCGTTGGACGCACCGGTCGCTCTTGCAGTTCATGGCGAATCAGCAGCGTACCATCGTTCATTTGCCCGACAACCGGCGCCGTACCGTACACGAGACTGCTCTGAAACGTCAGATCTCGTGTTTCACCGGACGCGAGGCTCAGCCACGTCACGCGCCGGAGCACCGGATCCCACACGAGCAGTGAATCGCCCGCCACGGCCTCGATCAACGAGGGAGCGCGGAACAGCCCTGGCGCGGAGCCCGGCCCACCGTACATGCGCAGTAGCGCCCCATCGGCCCCAAACCGAAGCAGACGACGACCCAACAAATCGGCGACCGCGACGCCCCCGTCAGCCAGACGCACCGCACGACCGAGTTCCACCGCCGGGCCACCGATGGAGTCGGGGACACGAATCGTCAGCGACGGCACCGGATCGATCGTGGGCAAGCCAGACGGCGCGCGCTCGCCACACGCCGCGCCCAGTACACTCGCCATCACACCGACTAGCACGCAGTTCCGCATAAACACTTCCTGAACGCTTGAGAGCTGACACCGTGGTGCGCTCAGCCTAACGCCGCTCACTCGGTGCCGCTATCCCCGCGAAGGAAGTCTGGCGGGGGTTAGTTTGCGAGAACCAACACATTCCCGGAGCGCCTGCCGGGCCACACTGCAGCTACGTGCCAACGCTCGTGTCCGATTCATCGTCAACGCCCGCTGAAGCGTCACCGTCCGAAACGCCCGCAGAAACTTCACCGTCCAAAACGGCCGCCGAGGCCGTACCGTCCGACCTCGCCTTCACCGACGAGTTTATCGCACACGCGCTGGATGCCATCAGCACGCTGGAGTCCATCGCGCACGATCGCGCCCTGCTCGCGCAGCTTTCAGCCGACGAGCGCACACGCCTGCTGCACGCGGCCGGTCAGGTCTCCCGCCCCGACGCAGTCGCGCGACGACGACTCGTGAAGGCCACACGCAATCAGCGCAAGAGCGAGCGCACCGAGCGCGCAGAAGCCGTGCTGCAGGAAACGGGCATTCGGAAACTGCGCCGTGAAGAGGTGTTCATTACGCCGCGATTGTTTGCGCCCAAAGACTTCGTGCAGGAGACCGTAGACGAAGAATTTGCGTTTCGCGCCGCGCCCGAGGTGCTCAACTGCTACATCTGCAAACAGGATTTCACCGAGCTGCATCACTTCTACGATCAGCTGTGCCCGGCGTGCGCCGCGTTCAATTTCGACAAACGTACGGAGACGACGGATCTGTCCGGCCGCGTCGCACTGCTCACCGGTGGACGTGTGAAGATCGGGTATCAGGCGGGCATCAAACTGCTGCGCGCTGGTGCGCACCTGATCGTGACAACGCGCTTCCCACGCGACTCCGCGATGCGGTACGCGCAGGAATCCGATTTCGCCGAGTGGGGCCACCGGCTGGAGATCTTCGGGCTGGACTTGCGGCACACGCCGAGTGTGGAAGCGTTCTGCCAGCAGCTAGTGGCGTCGCACGCACGCCTTGATTTCATCGTCAACAATGCGTGTCAGACGGTACGGCGTCCACCGGATTTTTATCAGCACATGATGGACGCCGAGAATGCAGCGCTGCACAACATGCCGGAACCAGTACGACACTTGCTCGGCGCCTACGAAGGAGTGCGTGGCTACCGCATGTTGCCGGAAGGTACCGGCGATCAGCACACGATGACGCATGCACTGGGCGATGCGGTCGGACTTACGCATGCGGCGCAACTCTCACAACTCAAGCTGCTCGCTGAGGAACAGGAAGCGCAGCACGCGCTGTTCCCACAAGGACGGCTTGATCAGGATCTGCAGCAGGTGGATCTGCGCGAACGCAACTCGTGGCGCTTGCAGATGGATGAAGTGCCGTCGGTGGAGTTGCTGGAAGTGCATCTGGTGAATGCGGTGGCACCGTTTCTGCTCAACGCACGGCTCAAGCCTCTGATGCTGCGCACGCCTGGTCGCGACAAGCACATTGTGAATGTGTCAGCCGTCGAAGGCCAGTTCTATCGTCGCTTCAAGACCACGCGGCATCCGCACACGAACATGGCGAAGGCGGCGCTGAACATGATGACGCGCACCGCCGCGCCCGACTATTTCGCGGACGGCATTCACATGAACAGCGTCGACACAGGGTGGGTGACGGACGAGGATCCCGCACAAATCGCCGCCCGTAAAACCGCTGAACATCGCTTCCATCCACCACTCGACATTGTGGACGGGGCCGCACGCATCGTAGATCCCATCATCGATGGGATCAATACGGGGCAACATGTCTGGGGGCAGTTCCTCAAAGACTACGCGCCTACCGACTGGTAGGCGTTGCCTGCGCTATCGACGCGTTTTGCGCAGCAGCGCTTCGAACCACGTCACCGCCTCTTCGCCGTAAATCGGCAACACGATGCGACTGTGTTTGGCGAACGGTTTGCCCACACGAAGTCCGACTTCCTTGAGCAGGCGTTTGGTCAGGCGTACTTCCGTCTGCGTGAGCAACACGAGACGTACTTCATAACCTTTCTTGTATTGCTGCGAACCCATCTCATCGAGCCGGTCAAGGTTGGGTCGGCGAATGTACCCCCCCCGTTCAAACAGGGCTCGGATCTGGCTCGGTGCGGATGGCATGCACCAAGTTTAGCACGGACTGGGCGATGCTGCATGCGTTGGCCAACTTCGTCATCCGGGCTCGCCGGTGACCGATGCGGTTGACAAGTGATCCGTGACGCAGAATACTACCGAACACAAACCGAACCACCCCCTGCCCGGAGCCTCACCGTGACTGCCGATCGATTGACCGCCGAACTCACCGCCACTCGCAAGTACTTCTTCACCACGCTGTCAGTGCTCGACGACCAAGACGCATCCTTTGCGCCACACGCCGACATGTACTCTGTCGCCGCACAGGTGGCGCACGTCGCCGATACGGTCCACTGGTTCGTCGACGGCGCGTTCGGGCCCGGCTGGGACATGGAGTTCGATGCGGCGATCGCGCGCGCCAAGGGTGTCACCTCATTGCCCGAAGCGCGTGATGCCGTGAACGCGGCGTTTGACCGTGCACTGAGCGTGGTGGCAGGCGCGTCGGAAGAGTCGCTGCAGGCCCCCATTCCCAACGACGTACTCATGAACGGCGCGCCCCGCATGGCGGCAATCGGTGCCATTGTGGATCACACCGCGCATCATCGCGGGTCGCTGGCGGTGTATGCGCGGCTGCTGGGCAAGGTGCCGCCGATGCCGTACGCGTAATACTCCCCCAGAGCAATCGCCACTAGCGATACAACGCGTGCGCCGGCGTGGTCGCCAGCTGCTCGCACAGCGCCGTCAGCCGTTCCACCGCTTGCGCCACGAACACCGCGCCTTTCTCAGCCGTGGCAGCGCGCGGATCGCCAACGCCGGTGTCTTTCGTGACCTGGGTCCACGGGCGTGGCATCCAGGCCCAGCCATCACACACGCCGTCAAGCACGCTCGTACGCGCGGCACCATCACTCCACACCGCGCGATCCGCTACCAGCTGCGGCGCCACATGCAACATGGCCGACGTCTCGAGTTCGCCGGCGTGGTCGCCCGCATCGTCAAACACGGCGTGATCACCCGCCTGCCACCAGTTCGCAATCAGCAGCGTCATCGATGTCTCGGGATACAGTTCACGCACAAGCGCACGCAGTTCGTTGCCACCGTGTGCGTTCAGCAACACCAGCGCTCGCACGCCGTGCGGTGCAATGCTGCGTACCACATCGCGCAGCACCGCCAGCTGCGTGCTCGGCATCACACTGAGCGTGAGCGGCAGATCCAGTTGCGTGGTGTTCACCCCAAAAGGCACCGCGGGCAGCGCGATCGCGCCAATGCCACGCAGCCCGCACGCCGCGGCGACGCGCGCGGCGACTTCACGACCAAGGATCGTATCGGTGCCGTAGGGCAAATGCGTGTTGTGCGGTTCGGTCGCGCCCCACGGAAGTATGGCCACCGGCCACGTGCCATCGCGCACGGCAGGCCAGTGCATGCGTTCGAGTTCGTGTGTCATGTCGCTACCGCGTGCCGGTCATGCCAACACGCCGACCTGCGGACGCGCCGGTTCGCGTGCTGTCGCGCCAACCCGTCCAACCGGGTCCACGCACGACTCGACCCGGCGTCGCTCCCGTGTGCGTGCCGTTTGTCACCACCGGCACACCGTTCACCAGCACATGTCGCATGCCGACTGCCAACTGATGCGGTTGCTCAAACGTGGCCTTGTCCGCTACCTGCGCTGGATCAAACACGGCGATGTCCGCGTGATACCCCGGCGCGAGGCGTCCGCGCCGACGCAAACCGAGATGTTCCGCAGGCATGGCCGTGAGGCGCTGCACGGCCTCTTCAAGCGTGATCAGGCCTTGCTCTCGCACATACGTCCCCAGCACGCGTGCAAAGTTGCCGTAGGCACGCGGATGGGGATTGGACTTGAGAAACACACCTTCCGGCGCGAGCGCACCACCGTCGCTGCCAAAACTCATGTACGGCAGTTGTACTTGCCGGCGCACATTGTCTTCGTGCATCAGGAAGTACACCGTCCCCACACGCGACCCGTCGCGAATCACCAGTTCAACCGCCGTTTCCTCGGGCGATAGCGCCATCTCCAGTGCCACCGCGGCCAGTGACTTGCCGGTGTGTCGCTTGAGCGAGTCGGCCTTGAAGCCCACCAGCAACACGCGCTCCGCAGAACCGGCCAGCAGCATCAGGTTCTCCCACGCATCCGTTGGTATGCGCATCTCCCGCAGCACGCGGCCACGGGTTGCCGGATCGCGCAGTCGCGCCGCCCAGGCCTCCTGCCCTCCCTCCTGCACCCACGGCGGCATGGCCGCATCGAGTCCGGTGGCGCCCGCGGTGTACGTGTACATGTCGGTGGTAATGCGCACACCATCGGCCCGCGCACGCTCGATGCGCGCAATCACGTCATCAAGCTTGCCCCAGTTCTGCGCACCCGCCTGCTTGAGATGATAGATCTCCGCTGGTGCACCCGCTGTCCGCGCAATGTGAATCAACTCGTCCACAGCCTCCAGCAGTTGATTCGCTTCACTGCGCAGGTGGCTGATGTACATCCCGTTGTACTCAGCGGCCGCTTGCACAAGCGCAATAAGTTCGTCGGTGTTGGCGTAAAATGCCGGCGCGTAAATGAGCGAGGAACCAACGCCCAGCGCACCTTCGCGCATGGCGGTGCGTACGAGCTCCTGCATGCGCACCAGCTCCTCGGCGTTTGGTGCCCGATTTGCATAACCGATCTCGTGAATGCGCACCGTGGTTGCCCCAACAAATGACGCCACATTCACCGACACACCACGATCCACCAGATGCTCCAGATATTCGCTGAGCGTGGTCCACGGCACATCGAACCGCAGGTCGCCCTGTTCGTCGATCATCTCGGTGCGCATGGACTCGTTGATCGGGCCCATTGAGGTGCCTTCGCCAAACACCTCCAGCGTGACGCCCTGCATGACATCCGACAAAGCGCGACCGTCGACCAGCAGACTCTCGGTGCCCCACGACAACATGTTGATGAAGCCCGGCGAGACCGCCAGCCCACGCACATCGATTTCCCGTGCGCCGCGCAGCTCCCCCACATCCCCAATGGCAACGACCGAGTCGCCGCTGATCGCCACGTCGCCCGTCACAGGTGGCGTGCCGGTGCCGTCATACAGCGTGCCGCCGCGCAGTATCAGATCGACCGTGGGTGCGCGTCCGCACGCACAAAGCAAAACACCAAGCAGCAGCGGGCCAATCGTGCGACCGCAGAGCCGGAATGACACGGCGAGCATAGACTGTTTACCGATCGAGAATCCAGGCCCGCACACCAAGGCGCACACCCACACTCACGGCATTGATCGTTCCTACCGGCACGGGCTGACCGAACGAGCTCCAGTCGCTGAACGAGCCAGGTGCGACCGTAATGCCCCCGTCCAGTACCAGTCGCGGATTCACAAACATGTGGACGCCAATACCGCCAAGCACGCCGGTGGAGCTGGAGGTGGCACTGGTGGGTTGCACGTCCTCGATAATCACATTCAGCTGGTTGATCGTTCGCCGCGCGATGCCCAGCTCGAGATAGGGCCGGAACGCCTGCGCGTTGCTCAAAAACAGGTACCGCGCGCTGAGATCGATCTGATCCGCGGTGTAGTTCACATCCGACTCAATCAGTACGCGCGAAAAGCGGCCCGAGACGACGATTGGTCGGCGGAAGCCCCAACCGGCCTCAAGGTGAAATCCGACACCGCCTTCGGTTGTGGACGCCTGCCCGTCGAAATCGGAGCTGATGCTCATCCCAGCGAGCCCCGCGCCGATGATAAGTCGCGTGGGGTCGGACTTAATTTGCGCGTCGGCCGCCGAAAATGCGCAGACGGATGCGCAGGTGATCATCATGAACGCAGCGCGAAAAGTCATGGTCGGAGAGAAAAGAAGAGGTAGCGGTCAGCCAGCGCCGGTCTCGGCAGTTGGAGGGAAACTAGCGTGCATTTCTCTCCAGCGCCGCAGCACCACTGGCGCCGGGCACTGGACTCGGGTAGCTTTACGGAGCGATGCACGCATTTCTGTGTGTGGACATGTTCCGAATGAAACGGGCCTGCCAAAGCGAGCGGGGCCGTTTTTTGTTTGCATCGCAGTCACCGAGTGGTGGCGACCGTCGTGAGGGTGATCACGAGCAGGTGTTGGTCGGTTTCGTTTTGCATCAGGTCGAAAGGCCGAAGCTCCGACTTTCAGCAGCATATCAACAGTATTTCAGGAGTATTGCAATGCGTACAACCGGCACAGTCAAGTGGTTCAACGATGCGAAGGGTTTCGGCTTCATCACGCCTGCCGACGGCCAGAAGGATTGCTTCGTACATCACTCGGCGATCCAGAGTGAGGGCTTCAAGTCGCTCACCGAAGGCGAGACCGTAGAATTCGATATCGTGCAGGGCCAGAAGGGCCCCGCGGCAGAGAATGTCTCGCGCATGGGTCGCTAACCCTGACAGCGCACCGTCACGACCTCGCCCACACAATGCCTCGCGCGCTGTGTGAGTGAAATTTCAATGCGCCGTGTGGCCGGACATTCGTCTGCCACACGGCGCATGTTCGTACCACGTTCATCTGGGGAACTGCCGTGATTCAGAACGCACCAGAACAGCCCGCCGCCGATATCCGCGACCCCATGTCGCGACATGCCTTCCTCTCGTCACACCGGGCGCTGGCTGTCTGTACACGCGAGTTTTCGCGTTTGTCTGATGAACTCATCAGCGCCGCGAAAGAGTTCGCGAAAGAGCACGCCATGGAAGTGCCCACCGTGCGCAAGGCACCCGATCGCTGCATTGTGCAGCTTGGCCCGGTCGCGTTGACCGTTGCCTGGCTGCGGAACGGCAGCGATTCGCCGGCGGCCGGCGAGTTGCTCGCCATTGTGTGGCACGGCGTCATTGCCCCGCGCGGTGATCACATGCCAGAGCGTCAGAATGCGCGGCACGTGCCCACGGCGCCTGTCTCGGTCTGGGAAGAAACGCTGGTCCCGAGCGCAACCAGTGAGGCCTCGTGGCACTGGCATCCCGTGGACCTCTCGCGCGAAGGTTATGCCTCTCCCGAGCTGGCTGCCCGTTGCCTCGATCAGTTGCATAAGGCGCTCACCGCCATCGACACCGACACACAGTAAGGCCGCACGTAAAGGCGTTCGCCCTCCCGCTACGGTTGCAGCTCGCGCACTGGACGCACTTCGATGCTGCCTACGCGAGCCGGCGGGATGCGCGACGCGATCCAGTAGCTCGCCGTTTGGTGTGCTGCGCGCATCCCGCCGCGATTCCTGCAGCAGCATCAGCGCCAGCAGTCCGTGCACATCGAACTCCGGCAACAACTCGAGCAACAGGCGCCGCAGTCGAATCGCTGCCCCGTTAGGCGTCGCGACGCCAGGATCCGACGTGATTCCCAGCGATATATTTGATCGATCGCACGCTACGGCGCGTCGTCAACGTGTGGCGTGGTGAGGTCAGTGGCCATGGCCATCAGCAGTGTGAAGCACGCACACAACCTGAATGCGAGGAATGCATGTACGGACGCATTGGAAAAATTGCCTGCCAGCCGGGCCAGCGCGACTTCCTGATCACGCACCTGTTGGCCGGCACGCAAGAGATGCCGGGTTGCCGAAGTTACGTCGTGGCTACCGACGCCGTTGATGAGCACGCGGTCTGGATCACCGAGGTGTGGGAGTCGGCGCAGCACCACCGCGATTCACTGCAGCTGCCGGCCGTGCAAGCTGCCATTGCCGCCGCGCGTTCGAGTATCGTTGGCTTTGAACACTCGTTCGAGGTCACACCGATTGGCGGAGTCGGGATTTGAGAGCGTTGCAGGCACGGCTCGTGCTTGTGATCGGGGCCGTAGTCACCATCGGTTCCGCGCACGACGCGCACGCACAGCCCCGTTGGACAACAGAAGCTCAAGGTGCGTCGTGGTACGCAGCGTTCGTGGATCAACCGATCAGCGAACGCAATGCGCTCTGGTTCGATGGCCAGTGGCGGCGCATGGGGCTCGGGGAAAAGCCACAGCAGCTGCTGCTCCGCCCGGGCATACAACGCACACTCAGCCCAGGCGTGCGTGTGGCGACCGGCTACGCGTACATCGCAACGGCACCGTATGGTCGCGTGCCACTGGCAGATCCGCTTCGAGAGCATCGGACGTGGCAGCAGCTGTCATTGGCGCATCGCGCGGGTGCGGTGAACGTGAGCCACCGCTATCGATGGGAACAGCGGTGGCTGTCGTCGTTCACCGGCGAGGGAGACGATCGCAAACTCGGTGCGCCCACCTATCAACACCGGGTGCGGTACATGCTTCGCGCACAGGGCAATGTGCCGCAGCTGCAGATCGGCGAGCGACCGGTGCTGGCGTTTGTGTGGGACGAACTTTTTCTCCCGGTCGGTCACGGCGATGCCACCATCCGCCTCGCGCAAAATCGAATCGGCGGCGGGATTGGTGTGCCCATCAGTGCGCGCCAGCGACTTGAGCTGGGCTACATGAATCTGTGGAATGCTTTTTCGGCGCTACGAACCAACGAAGTCAATCACACGTTCACCGCATCATGGGTGTGGATCGGTAGCCGATAGCGACGGCGACGCGTGTGCCTTGGTATCGCGCCCGGGGCGCACGCGCTGCACGAGGGTGACAATTCCAACCGCGACGGCGCCTACGAGCACACCAACCAATGCCTCGGCAAGCAGCTTGAGGATGCTCGCGGCGAGCCCACTCCCTGCCAGGCGTGCAATCCCGTCGGCAATGACGTGTTCAACGGCTGGTATGCCGTGCACGATGATGCTGCCGCCCACCGTGAACATCGCCGCCGTCCCGACAACTGAAAGCGTCTTCATCAACTTCGGCGCCGCCTTGAGAATGCCGGCGCCGATACTTCGCTTGAGCCGGTCACCTGTATCATCGCCTTCCGTACGATGAAGCTTGAGCCCCGCGTCGTCCAGCTTCACGATGCCAGCCACCAATCCGTACACGATCACCGTGATTCCGATGGCGATCATGCTCAGCGCCACCACCTGACGACTCATGGTGGCCGCGGTCATCGTGCCGAGCGCGATGACCACGATTTCCGCTGACAGGATGAAGTCGGTGCGAATGGCACCCTTGATGCGGTCTTTCTCCAGCGCCACAAGGTCTATGGCCGGATTGGCGAGTGCCGCCACGCGCTCGATGCGACGTGCGTCTGTCTCGTCGCGCGACGCCGCGAACTTGTGCGCGACTTTCTCGAATCCTTCGTAGACCAGAAACACGCCACCGATCATCAACAACGGCAGAATCGCCCACGGCGCGAACGCGCTGATCAACAAAGCAGCCGGTACCAGAATCAGCTTGTTGAGGAACGATCCCTTGGCGACCGCCCACACGACCGGCAGCTCGCGCTC
This sequence comes from Gemmatimonadaceae bacterium, assembly GCA_041742675.1. Lineage (GTDB taxonomy): Bacteria > Gemmatimonadota > Gemmatimonadetes > Gemmatimonadales > Gemmatimonadaceae > JAABRT01. The sequence continues at coordinate 10,003 of JBGTOG010000362.1, forward strand.
AGCACGCAAGCCGGTGACCTGCTCAGCGTTGAGTGCCAGATCATCGCCCACCACGCCGCTTGTCTTGTACGCAGCGACTTTGCTGAGCGCCGCCACATCATCCAGCAGGGTGCTGATATCGTCGAGCAACGCGAGTAAACTGGAAGCCATGACTGGGCGGTGAAGAGAGGGTGGGGGTCGCGTGAGAGGTGTTTGGAGACTGCCCGCCTGTGCATGAAAGCAAGCGGCAAAGTCTGGTTCGGCAAGGGACCGGAAATCACTCACGGTTGACGCCGCTTCGTGCGCAGGGGAGCTTTGCACAGCGAAGGTAATCACCCCTCCAGCACCACCTCCCGTGCCCACTCCACACGACCTGCTCGATCAGCTGCACGCCGATCTCTCGCGCGCCGACCACGACTCCGAGGCCACCGGCCTGGATCGACGGCAGTTCATGTTCTTCTCGCTGGCCGCGGCGGCGGCGACCACGTTTGGTGCACGCGCCGCGGAGGCGCAACGATTGCTCGGAAGCGATCGCTCACCGGCGCTGGAGCGCGACGTGCTTCGCGCTGTGCGCGCACAACAGACGCTCGCACCGCTGGGCAACGGCGAAGCACCAGCGATCCAATTCCAACCCTACCCAGGCGGCACCGGAGCGGCGATTGAAAAGCTCGCGCGTGAACGCGGTTGGGCGGCGTTCGATCGCAGCGAGTTCTCCGTGGAGCCGTTTGCTGGCGCGGTTCCCTCCACCGATGAGGACATCGCGTTCCTGCCGGCACATCGACTGTCGGCCTTGATCAAGGAACGGAAGATTACCTCGGCGCGACTCACGGACATTTACCTCACGCGTCTCAAGCGACTTGATCCCACGCTGCTGTGCGCTGTGACCATCATGGAGGAGCAGGCGCGGCGCGAAGCCGCGCAGGCCGACACGGAAATTGCCGCTGGCAACTACCGCGGGCCGCTGCACGGATTGCCCTACGGTGTGAAGGATCTCTTCAACACCAAAGGCGTCCCCACCACGTGGGGTGCACCGGATTTCAAGGATCGCGTGATCGATGAAGACGCGGAGATTGTCGTGCGGCTGCGCGACGCGGGTGCGGTACTGATCGCCAAGTTGTCGACCGGGCTGTTTGCGCAGAATGACCAGTGGTTTCGCGGACGCACGAACAATCCGTGGAATCTTTCGCAAGGCGCGAGCGGCTCCTCTGCCGGACCGGGTTCGGCCACCGCAGCCGCATGTGTGGCCTTCAGCATCGGCACCGAGACGCAGGGGTCGATTGTTTCGCCCTCCATTCGGAATGGGGTGAGCGCGCTGCGTCCAACCTTCGGTCGCGTGAGCCGCAGCGGTGGCATGGTGCTGGCGTGGACAATGGATCGTGTTGGGCCGATGTGTCGCACCGTGGAAGATTGCGCCATGGTGTTCAACGCCATTCACGGCGTCGACGAAACCGATCCGTCCACGATTACCACACCGTTTCAGTTCGACCGAAACCTCAGTCTGGCATCCGTTCGCATTGGCGTGGACAACAATGCTCCGCGCGAGTTGGTGGACGGCCTGCGTGCACTCGGTGCGCTGCCGCGCGAGATTGGCGCGCGCCCCACGGTGCCCGGTTCGGGCAGCGGTTTGAATGTGGAGTATGCGGCCGCCTTCGACGCCTACGTGCAGCGCAAGGCGCAGGAAATCGGTCTCGATCTCAACAACCTGCCGACCGCCGGACGCGGTGGGGGTGGCGCTGCTGCTGGTGGTGGCGCTGCCGCGAGTGCACCCGCGGCGCCCAGCACGCCGCCCAACCCCATGGCCCCAGCCGACTGGAATCCACGCTTCGTGCGCGGACGCACAGTCACCGGCTTCGAGTTTCTGCAGCAGCAGCGTCGACGCTACATGCTGATTGCCAAATGGGGCGAGTTCATGCGTGAACTCGATATGTTCGTCGGCGCGCCAACTGCGGACATCGGGCCCAACGCCCAGACCGGGCACCCGTGTGTGGTGGTGCCCTACAAGTTTGACATACCAGGGCAAGGGGGACGGGCTGCAGCAGCCGGTGGCGGCAACGCACCCGCCGCGCCATCGCTCAATCCTCAGCCCATTTGCGGGGTACTGGTGGGCGCACTCTACAACGACGATCAGTTGCTCTCGGTCGCGCACCAGTTTCAGGCGAGCACTGACATTCACACCAAACGACCGTCCCTCTAGCGTATGCGCTGTCTCGCCCGTGCTGTTCGCCGCGTCACACGCGCGGCTGCACTTCTGGTCGTCGTGGTCACGGGAGCGAACGCACAGGCAGCTCCGGAGATCGAGCGCCCCGTCGCCTTCGATGCCGCTGGTCGTCTCACGGTGATCACCTCGGCGACAGCCGCGCGCCTGGGGCTTTCCGGGCCCGCGTGGCCGGCCCGGGAGGCCTTTCGGGAGGCTCGGCTTTACATGCGACCCGATGGCTCACATGTGCTTGTAGTACTGCGTCCAGACGGTACTGTGGCTCGATATAGTCTTGATAATACCTCGTTGATGGCGCTAAAACAGACATTGGACACAGCATTGCTCGCCAGTGCCGAACGAGGTGAACGAGCCCCAGCCGACGCCGCTGGCAGCGACATCTCGCAACCGGCAGGCAACGCGTTCGTGCGGAATCAGGCGCTGCTCGGGCTGACCGCCTACGGTCCGGCGACGTCGGCGATTCTCAGCGAGACCGGCGCTCCGGCGGCGGTTGGGGGTTACTTCCTCGCCGCCGGATCGGCGTTCTTCATCGCCGCCAATACCGTCAAGAACCGCAACGTCACCCGTGCACAGAATCTGCTCGCTTCGCACGGCGGCGTGCGTGGCGCGATTGCCGGTGCGGGTACCTCGGTGATCATGGACTGGAGCGGTGGGGCGGGCTACGGCATACCGATTCTTGCCGGAGCCGTCGGTGGAACGCTCGGTGGATTTCGTGGCGCGCGCGATCTCAGTGATGGTGAGGCGGCATCCTCGACGCTGATGGCGGACCTCAGTGCCCTGACCGTGCTCGGCGTCAGCGGCGCGCTGGGCGCATTCGAGCGCGAGCGCGTGGTGATTGATGATGAGTTCGGCAGTATTGACGAGCGACTCCGCACCTCGGGTAAGGCGGCCATCGGTGCGGCCATCGGGACCGGCGTCTTGGGATATGTGCTTGGCCCGCGCTACGCCCGCCACGCCTCGTACAACGTCACCGCCGGTGACGTCACCGTGGCCTTCACCGGTGCCGGCATCGGAGCACTGGCAGGGCTGAGCCTCTCCGGCGGCAGCACCCACGCCAAGACCGCCTTCGGAGTGAGCACCGCCGGTTTGCTGGCTGGCTTGGTCGTCAGCGATCGGCTGCTCGTGCGTACCGGTGACCGGACAGCCGCCAACGGAACGCTGACGCAGCTCGGCGCAGTGGCTGGCGCGCTGATGGGCGGGGGCGTCGCCATCATGGTCGATGGAAATCGACATCTCTCCACGGGTCTCGTGACCGGCGGCGCGGCGCTTGGCCTGGTGGCCGCCGATCGCTTGCTCTCTCCGTCTCC
>JBGTOG010000451.1:0-9341 GCA_041742675.1 Gemmatimonadaceae bacterium
GGCGACACATCCACATTGCGCCCGTTGATCTCCTTGATCACGCGCAATGGGGCGAGGCGTCCCGACCCCTTCGTGCCGTGCACTTCAAACCACCAGCGATCCTGATCACCCACGTACGCCCACGACACATCGAGGATCAGACTGATGTCGCGTTCGCACTCCAGAAAGAGTTGCGTCGCGACTTCCGTGGCGTTGGCTCCCTTGCCACGACGCGACAGCGCGCTGATGCGTACCGGATCAGGGAAACCCGCCAGCCAGAGCGCGAGATCAAGCAGCGGAAAGCCCTGATCGAGAAACACGCCGCCACCCGCTTCCGACTTGCGTCCGCGCCACCCGTCGCCCGGACGCTCCACCAGCAGCGCACCGGCGCGCACGGACGTGAGGCTGCCCAGTTCGCCGTTGCGCAAGAACTGCGACAGCGCCTGCACATCGGAACGAAACCGATGATTGTGCGCGACCTGCAGCACGAGATCGTTTTTCGTCGCCGCCGCCAAACACCGTTCCACACCACGCACCGTGAGCGCCATGGGACGCTCGGACAAGACGTGCAGTCCCTTGCGCAGTGCGCTCAGCACATGCGGTTCGTGCAGATGATTCGGCGTCGCCACCACAATGGCATCGAGCGCGTCCGAATCCAGCATCTCCTCAAGATCCGTGAACACGTCCGGCACATCGAAGCGATCGGCCAACGCCCGCGCCTTCGCGCCGTCGTTGTCGCACAGCGCCACAAGATTGGCGCCGCGCATCTTGGACAACACCGGAATGTGCGTGAGCTGGGCAATCGCACCCGTCCCTACGACAGCGATTCGCACGCCGTCCTTCATGGAGCCTCCAGAGATCTGATCACTCGGCGATCGACGATCGCCGGTCGCTCATTCTGCGAAGCCGACCACGGTGCCTGGGTAGTAGTGACGAAGAATCGCCCGTACATCGTGCCCGGCGCGCGCCCGACCGATCGCCCCCCACTGGCACATCCCCACGCCGTGTCCGTGTCCAACCCCTTTGAGATGCACACCGGACACCCGCCCGCCGACTCGCAGTTCGCGTTCCACTTCAAAATACGTACTGAGCAGGCTCGCGCCACGCACATCACGAAATGCCGTGCGTGCATCGGGTCCCGACAGCGTAACGGAGCCACGATCGGTCGTCACCACCAGCGTGGCGACGCGACCACTCACCCCGCGTGTCCCAACCGCCACCGACTGAACGACCGGCGCCGTGGAACCGCCTGCACCACGCGCGCCCAGGTGGCGCACGATGGCCTGTCGCAGCAGCGGCTCATCGAATGACGTCGCCCAGCTGTTGCGCGGCGAAATCTCGCAGAAGGCCCGGCCCGTGCGCGGATCAATGTCGCTGACGCTCCGCAAGTAGCCGACGGGCTTGGCGTCGCGCCATGCCTCACCAGGCTCCGCCGTGCGCCCGCCGCAGCTCGACGAGTAGGGACCGTCCACCACGGCGCCTTGATAGCGCAGCACCAGCCCACTGGTGGCCGCAATGGCCGCATCGACGACGGCATGCTCCACGGCCACGCCACCGTACACCTGATGCTGCACGGTGGCCAACATGTGATAGCCTTTGACGGGCACGGCCTCACGCGTCGGGACGCGCACGTAGGTGTAGCTGCGCGCCGCGACCGCCTGCGCCTGAAGGGCCGCGGCATCGCGCGGCTCTCGTGTGCCCAACTCCAGCGGTACCACGCCGCGCAAATAGTCTTCGACCGGCACGCGATTCACAACCAGCAATCCACTGTCAGTGACGGAGACCCACAGCTCGCCGCGATAGCGCACGTCGGCGTGCTGCACCAGCGAGCGGGTATCGCGCGCCCGCACCACGAACGGCCCCGGACGCCACGGCGTGGCATCACGACCATTCAGTGCGGCCACACGGAGCGTCTGTCCGCGTCGCTCAATGCGCCATGCCTCGCCACCACGGCCCTGCACGAGCGAACGACGTCCGCCCTGTTCCATGACCTCAAAGACGCCCACACCGCCAATGGGCACGGTCTCGGCTTTGCCTGCGAGTGCAATCCAGGCCACCCGATCACTACCGTCGAGATCGATCGTGCCGGCTGACGTGTCTGTCGCAATCGCGGTCGGCAGGGCCGCCGTCACGGGACGTTCGGGCACCCTTGCTGGCGAACAGGAGACGGCGGTCAGCCAGAGCACGCCGCCTGCGGCGACCGCATGGCCGACCCGTTCGCCGAGTCGCATATCAGCCGCTTGTGGCCGGCGCCGCAACTGCCGCGCCCATTGCCGCATCGAGCCGATCGAGCGTCTCGTCAATCTCGGCATCACCGTGCGCCGCCGACATGAATGCCGCTTCAAATGCCGACGGGGCCAGATACACACCACGCGCACGCGCCGCGTGAAAGAAGCGCGTGAACAGCGCCGTATCGGCTTGCTTCGCTTCATCGAAGTTGGTCACGCGCTGCTCGCGAAAGAAAAAGCCCCACATCGATCCGCTGTGCGATGCCTTGAACGGCACGTCGCGCCGCGCGGCAATGTCCCGTAGTCCCTGCACAAGCCTCGCGGTACGCGCGGTGATCTGATCGTGCACGTCGCGCGTGAGCGCCCCGAGAGTGGCCAGTCCACCGGCCATGGCGAGTGGATTACCGGAGAGCGTACCTGCCTGATACACCGGGCCGGTTGGCGCGATGCGCTCCATGAGCTCACGACGTCCGCCGTACGCGGCCACGGGCAAGCCGCCCCCAATGACCTTGCCAAGCGCGGTCAGATCGGGGGTGACATCAAAGCGCTCACGCGCGCCACCGTAGGCGATTCGGAATCCAGTCATTACTTCATCAAAGACGAGCAACGCGCCGGTTTCGTCAGCAATGCGACGCAATCCTTCAATGAATCCGGGCAGCGGTTCGATGTAGCCGCCGTTGCCCACAATGGGCTCCAGCAAAATCGCCGCCAGAGGCACCTTGCGCGCGATGCGCTCAACCGCCTCGAGATCGTTGTACGGGCAGGTGAGCGTAAGTTCAGCGAGCGCGTCAGGTACGCCCGGTGAGTTGGGAAGACCAAGCGTGGCCACGCCTGATCCCGCCTTCACCAGAAAGCTGTCCGCATGACCGTGGTAGCACCCTTCGAACTTGAGCAGGTGATCGCGCCCTGTGACAGCACGCGCCAGCCGTGCAATGCTCATGGCCGCTTCGGTGCCACTCGATACAAAGCGCATCATCTCCAGATGCGGCATGCGTTCGGCAATGCGATCGGCGAGTTCGAGCTCGAGGCCCGTGGGAATGCCAAAGCTCGTGCCGCTCTGCATCACGCGTTCAAGTGCCTCAAGCACGACCGGTGGCGCATGGCCGAGCACCAGCGGGCCCCACGACAGCACATAGTCGAGATACTCGTTGCCGTCCACGTCCCAAATGCGCGCCCCGTTGCCGCGCGCCACGACAAATGGCTCGCCGCCCACGCCACCGAACGCGCGCACAGGTGAGTTCACACCGCCGGGAAAACGCGTGCGCGAGCGCGCCATGATGGCGGCGGAGCGTTGCGTATCAAGCACGTGGTCGGGTGAGACAAGTGGTGTGGTCATCGTCCAAAACTCCCCACTGACGTGGGACTGAAGGTCACGGGCAACGTCCGTCCGCGGCGCACATCAACGCTGGCGCGTGAGGCGCGCTCTGCCACGCTCAGGAACGTTGCACTGAAGTCGTAGTCGTCCACCACATCGTCGATGCGGACGTTCAGAAAACTGCCGGCGGTCAGCGACAATGCCGTCTCGGGATCGAGATCGATGTGCACCACACCGTCCACATCGTCGGCCTGCCAGGGGGCGCGCGCTTCGACGTAGCCTTCCGGGTCGACGCGCTGCACCAGCACCTGCGTTTCGCGCCCGAGAAAACGCTCGTACATCTCGGCGGTAATGCCACGCTGCAGCTCGTAGAGTCGCTCCTGCCGTTCGCGTTTCACCGACTCCGGCACGTCATCAATCATGTCCGCCGCGCGTGTGCCGTCCTGCGGTGAGTACGTGAACACGCCGACACGGTCGAAGCGCAGCTCTTCAAGCAGCGCGAACAACGATTCGAACTCTTCGTCCGTCTCGCCGGGAAATCCGACAATGACGGTGGTGCGAATCGCGAGGTCGGGCACGGCCGCTCGATACAGCGCCACTTTCTCGCGCAACAGCTTCACGCGCTCCGGACGACGCATGCGCGCCAGCACGGCATCGTGCCCATGCTGCATGGGCATATCGAGATAGCGAACAATACGCGGGTTGTCCGCAATTACGTGCAACAGGCGCGGTGTGATACCGGCACCATACAGGTACAGCAACCGAAACCATGGAACGGTGGTCTCGCGCAACAACGCTTCGAGCAGTTCCGGCAGCGCCGTCCCATCGCGGCGATCACGCCCGTAGTGCGCGAGATCCTGCGCCACCAGATTCAGCTCGCGCGCGCCCTGCATCTCGAGCAACTGTGCTTCGCGCACCACATCATCGAGCGCGAACGAACGATGCTTACCGCGCATGAGTGGAATCGCGCAAAACGCGCAGCCGTGATCACACCCTTCGCTCACCTTGAGGTAGCGCACCGCCGGCTGATCACCAGTGAACACACGCACGCCGGGATGTTCAACGAGGGCTCCGCCAATCAAGCCGCGCGCCACCAGCTCCGGTACGAGCTTTTCACTTTCGGACGTGCCCAGAAAGACATCCACTTCCGGCAGCGCTGCAATCAGCTCGTCCTTGTGGCGCTCGATCATGCAGCCCACCGCGAACACCGCCTGCACCGTACCGTCATCCTTGAGCCGCGCGGCTTCAAGGATGGTATCCAGCGATTCCTTCTTGGCGGCGTCAATAAAACCGCAGGTGTTGACGATGATCACATCGGCGTCTGACGCGTCATCTACGGATTCGCCGCCGTGCGCGATGAGCTCTGCGCGGTAGCGCTCCGAGTCCACCGTGTTCTTGTCACAGCCCAGCGTGAGTACGGAAAATCGCACGCGCCGGCTCAGCGAAAGTTGCCGAACAACAACTCGACTCCAAAGTCTTCGCCACGCAGGAACTGAATCGCTTCCTGCAGATCGTCTTTGGAAGGCGAGGTCACGCGCACCTGCTCGCCCTGAATCGACACCTGCACCTTCTTGAGCTTGGCGCCCTTGATGGCGGCGGTGACCTTCTTGGAGGTCTCACCATCAAGTTCGGTCTTGAGCTTGATCTCGCGCTTCACGGTGTCACCACCGGCCTGCTTGATATCGCCGATATCAAGATTTTTGACCGGGATGCCGCGCTTGATCAGCTTGGTCTGCACCACATCAAAGAGTTGGTGCATCTGGAAGTCGCTGTCGGCGACGAGATCCAGGCGCGCCTCGGCGCGATTGAACTCCACCGCGGCCTTGGAGCCTTTGAAGTCGTAGCGCTGCGCCACTTCCTTTTGCGCCTGATTGATGGCGTTGTCGACTTCCTGCAAGTCCACGCCAGTGGTTACGTCAAACGAATACGTCGAAGCCATGCGAAATCCGGGATCTCAGCCGAGAAAACTCTCCAGCACCCTGGCGCGGCTCACGTGGCGCAGGCGCGAGAGCGCCTTTTCCTTGATCTGCCGCACCCGCTCACGCGTGATGCCGAGCAGCGCGCCGATCTCCTCGAGGGTCATCGGCTCGTGCTCATCCAACCCGAAGTATAGCCGGAGAATCTTCGCTTCGCGCTCCTTGAGCGAGTCGAGCGAGTCTTCGATGGCCTGGGCCAGCGCCTTCTCGATGGTCTGCTCGTCGGGCGTGGGGCTGACGGTGTCGGCGAGATAGTCGAGCAGCCGGTTGTCCTCACCCGGCGTCAGCGGCGCATCGAGGGAGAGGTGGACCTGCGAAATGGACATCGTTTTCGCGACTTCTTCTTCGGTAATGTCCATGCCTTCGGCGATTTCGGCGTGGGTCGCTTCGCGCCCCAGTTCCTGCAACAGTGCACTGGCGCGCTTGCCGATCCGGTGCAGCGTCCCCGCGCGATTCAGCGGCACACGCACAATGCGCGACTGCTCGGCCAGTGCCTGCAGAATCGCCTGCCGGATCCACCACACGGCATACGAAATGAACTTGATGCCCTTGGTTTCGTCGAACTTGTGGCCGGCGCGAATCAGGCCAAGGTTGCCTTCATTGATCAGATCCGAAAGCGACACGCCCTGATTCTGATACTTCTTGGCGACGGATACGACGAAGCGAAGATTCGAGCGCACCAACTTGTCGAGCGCTTCTTCGTCGCCCACACGAATGCGCCGCGCAAGATCGGCTTCGTCCTCACGCGAGATCAGCGGATACTTGCTGATGTCCCGCAAATATTGGTCAAGCGAGCCGTCTTCGAGCGAGGAGCGCTTGCGAACCGCAGCGCCGTTGGCGCGAGTGCGGGGCGCCGCCGGCGCATCGATATCCTGGCGGGAGCCGTTGTAGCTGTTGCTGTGAGACGTCACCATCGCGGGCGTAGGCACGGAATCGACACGGGCAGTTGGTGGAATCTCAGCGAATGCGCTCTCCAAGCCGCCTCCATCGAATATTCGTTAGCCACGGCGCCGTCGTCGTGGAATCAGGAACGTAGCTGTAGTAAACCACAATCGGCGTGCCGCGCACCAGCGAGTCGGGCACAAAGCCCCAGTACCGGCTGTCGAGCGAGTTGTCACGATTGTCGCCAAGCACGAAGAAGTGTTCATCCGGCACCACCAGCGGTCCCCAATTGTTGCGCGAGGGCCGATAGCTGCGCGGCACCGGACCGGTCGCCGCACTCGCGGTGCGCACGAGGTAGCCTCGCTGCCAGCGAAAGTCTTCCGCCACCGGATCCATGCCGGGATCGGTGTGCACCACGTAGCGCTCGTCCTGCTCGATGCCGTTGAGCAGCAGCACGCCCTGGTGCATGGCCACCGTGTCACCCGGCAGCGCGACGAGCCGCTTCACAAAATTCTTGCTTTGGTCGGTTGGCCACTCAAAAACCACCACATCACCGCGCTTGGGATCACGCATTGCTGGCAGCCGTACGCTGGTCAGCGGAATAGTGGCGCCGTAGACCATCTTGTTCACCAGCAAAAAATCACCGACGAGCAGCGTGCTTTCCATGCTGCCGGACGGAATCTTGTACGCTTCGACGAGCACCGCACGCAGCACCAGGAACAGCGCGATCGCGGCCGGAAACACACGCATCCAGTCAAAGAACCACCCAAAGTGCACGCGCGACGAGCGCCGATTGGCGGCGCGCAACGCCGCCGCGCGCAGTTCTTCATCGGCCGACAATGCACCGGGCGCCGGCGCCAGTCGTGCGCCAGCAACACTCGACAGGGCGATCTCACGCACCGGTTGCTGTGCGCCTTCGGCGGACGCATCAATTGACACGTCCTCCTGACCAGCTGCATTGGGGGCTGTGGTTGTACGATCCATCACAACTACCGTCGCTACGGGAAGGAACTGCTTCCGGAATCAAGCCTCACCCGCGGGGTGACGCAAGCGGTCCACTCGCACTTGACTGCCGATCGCCGCGTCGCGAGTCAGTGGTCAATAGTTGTCGATCTGCGCGCGCTGCAGTGCGCCCGAGTAGTCGACGTAGCCTACCTTGGTTTCCGAATAAAACTCATACACTTCCCATCCGCCCTCGCGATGTCCGTTGCCCGTCTCCTTGACGCCGCCAAACGGCAAGTGCGCCTCGGCACCGATTGTTGGTGCGTTGACATACGTAATGCCGTTGTCCAGATCCTGCAGCGCGCGAAACGCCACCGTGACGTCGCGCGTGTACACGGATGACGACAGGCCATAGCGCACGCCGTTGTTCACCGCAAACGCCTCTTCCGCCGACGCAACGCGAATCACCGACAGCACTGGTCCAAAAATCTCTTCCTGCTCCAGTCGCGAGCCGGCCTGTACATTCGTAAAAACGGTCGGCTCAAAAAAGTACCCGTGCGCGTACGCATCGCCCGACGGACGCGTCCCGCCACACATCAGCGTAGCACCCTCCGCTTTCCCGATCTCGACGTACCGCTCCACCTTGCTGCGCGACGCCTCGTGCACAAGCGGACCGACATCGGTGCCCGCCACACGGCCATCGCCAAGACGCAGCGCCTTCGCACGCTCCACGAGACGCTCCACGAGCCGATCGTGAATGCCGTCCTGAAGAATCAGACGACTGGTCGCGGTACAACGTTGCCCCGTGGTCCCGAATGCACCCCACAGCACACCTTCGACCGCGAGTTCCAGGTCGGCATCATCGAGTACAATCTGCGCGTTCTTGCCGCCCATTTCGAGTGAGAGCCGCTTGTGCATGCGCCCGCACGTTTCGCCAACAAATCGCCCCGTTTCCGTGCTGCCCGTAAAGGAAATCACCGGCACCTGCGGATGCTCCACAATCGCCTTGCCCACCACTTCGCCCATGCCGTGCACGAGCTGAATCACCTCGGGCGGCAAGCCGGCTTCCAGCAAAATCTCCACAAACGCGTGCGCCGTGTGCGGCACATCTTCCGCCGGCTTGAAGATCACCGCGTTCCCGCACACCAGCGCCGGAAACATCTTCCACGTGGGAATCGCGAGTGGAAAGTTGAACGGCGTGACCAGCCCCGTGACACCAATCGGACGGCGATAGCTCATCGCCCACTTGTTGCGCAGTTCACTCGGTACGGTGTGACCAAACAAACGGCGTCCTTCGGTGGCGGCGTAGTACGCCGTATCGATGCCCTCCTGCACATCGCCGCGCGTCTCAGTGAGTGGCTTGCCCATCTCACGCGTCATCAGATCGGCGAGCGCCTCCTTGCGCGTGACCATAAGATCGCCAATGCGGCGCAACACATCGCCGCGCGCAGGCGCCGGCCATCCCTTCCATTCGGAGAAGCCACGCTGCGCGCTCGCGACGGCGCGCTCCACGTCGTCAACACCGGACTCGGGAAACTCTCCGATCAGATCGCGTGTGTCAGCGGGATTGCGATTTTCGAAGTACGCACCGGTGGACGGGGCAACCCATGCACCGCCGATGAAATTTTTGAAGTGTGACATGCACAGTCTGGATAACGTGAAAAAACGACGCGGCCGTTAGACGCCGGAGGCGCCAGGTACAGTGCCGGGAGCGGAGCCCGGCGCACCAGGCGCGGCGGGAAGGACCGCCTGACAGGTCCATCGGTCAGGCCGGTCGAACGTGGAGTGTGCGTATCCCACGCGCGGCAAGACTTCGCGTGCCAGCAACACCACAGCGGAAACTACCACGAGTAACGATACGATGTGTGCGCGGCCCAGACGGTGGCGCCATGTGCCAGCGGCGCTCCACAGGCCGAGCAGCGCAACGAGTGCTCCAGCGGACACCATGCCGGCCAGTGGCAACCCACAGCGCGCCGCCCACGGCCAGAACCACACGCCCACGCCGCCAATGACCGCGAG
>JBGTOG010000021.1:0-10572 GCA_041742675.1 Gemmatimonadaceae bacterium
AATCACGTCGTGCGGCGGTGCACCACTGCCATCGTCCACCACGACAACTTCAAATCGCTCGCGTCCAACCGACTGCTCCGCCAGCGATGCCAGACACCGCGCCAGCGCTTCGGGCCGCTTGTACGTGGGGATGACAACCGCGACCTCGGCGGCACCTGACACGACGACGTCAGCCAATACGAGTGTCGACAACCGCGACCCTGGCAGCGCGTGACACGACCGCGTCAGCCGGCAAATCGGTTGTACACCGCGCCCACAAGTCGGCCGAGCGCGTACCCGATCACGAACGCGTATACGAAGCCAATGAATGCACCGCCAACAGACACGGAGTAGCCTGGGAGAAACACGCCGAGCAGGTTGAGATGCTGCCCCATGTTTGGTCCGCCGCGGATCACCAGAAAAATTGTCGCGGTGAACAGTGCGAACGCACTCAGCGCTCCGATCGCCACGCCCCACGCTTTGGCGTGCAGACGCGCCATCTGCGCGCTGGCCTCACGGGGCAGCGACGATGGGCGGACAGGCGGCGACGCAGACATCATGCAGGCTCCGGGTCAGAGATGATCGAGCACGTCGCGCGAAGTGGCCATGTCGGCGCGCACACGCACCGACAGCAGCCACAGCGACATCACGAGGTTTCGTGCAAATGCCACAAACCAGCCCCAGCAGAAACCGGTCGCGGCAGCCCATGCGGCACCGATGACAACACCGATCCACGACACGGAGTACCCGAAGAAATATTGCGCCAGCAGATGCAGTGGAAACGCACCCGCGGGATCAAGCATCATGGACAACACGGTGAGCGCGGCGACAATGCACGCCATCGCCACGGCAAAGGCAATGCCGAGTGCTGGCTTGTCAAGCGGCGCAAAGGCGCGCACGATCTGCGCCTCGACGTCGGGCGGTGTCACAACGCGCGAGGATGCGTCAGGCAGTGGCATGATCACGCACCTCACTCAGGGAAGACGGCGATGACCAGCGGGGCGTGCGGTGATGCGTGAGCAGCGCGACCAGCGCACCGACACCACTCACCACATGAAACAATATGCGGAGCGGCGCCACACCAAGGGCAAACGCAGCGCCGCGCTCCCGGGCGAACCAGCTGAGCAACGTGGCATTGCCGGCGATCAGCACCAGCGAGCACCCGAGGGCGAGCCACAGCCAACGGGAGTCGAGGAACAGCACGCTTGTGAGGACGGCGCCAAGCATCACACCGGCAGTGGCGGTAAGCCATCGCTCCCGACTGGTCACATTCAGCGTATCAGGGTCGCCGCGTCCGCGCCGCTCGAGCAGCAGATGCATCCATGGTATCGCCCGCGCATGGAGATCGGTGCGAATCATGGAGCCGAGTGTCCAGCGCTTGAGATGTTTGCCCTGAATTTGTGGCACAAGCCGTATGCGGTGTCCGTGATCCGTGAAGCGGTAACCGAGTTCGATGTCCTCGCACAACGGTTGGGGGTACCGCGCGGCATGAAAGCCGCCGACTGCGAGGAACGGTGCACGACGCACGGCACCGCATCCTGACCAGAAGGTCTGGGCGGGACCACCGTTCTGCGCATGCACGTAGTGATGCAGCAGGTTGCGATACTGCGAGATGAACTGCGGGGCGGCAGGCTGCGTGTCGTAAGCGCCGAAGGCGGCGACGAGTGAGGTATCGGTTCGAAAGAGTTCCGCGAACTGTGTCAGCGATGTTGACGCGATGACCACGTCTGCGTCTACAAACACGAGCACGTCGCCGCGCGCGGCCGTAGCGCCAAGGTTGCGGGCGAAGGCCGGGCCACGCGGACCGTTGGGGGTGCGGAGGGCGCGCGCCCGCACTCCCAACGCAATATCAAACGTTGCATCGCTACTGCCGTCGTCCACCACAATCAGTTCCGCCTCCGCCATAGGGAACTCGCTGTTCACAATCGCGTCCAGACAGTGCGGCAGCGTGTGCGCCGCCTGATGCGCCGGCACAATCACCGATAGATACGGCGCGAGACGCGCGGTGGCATCCGCTTTCCCAGCCGCGAAATCATTCATGCGCGGGCCTCGCCCTGCTCACCCTCGGGCACCACCCGCTGCTCCTCGTGATACTCGAAGTCGGTGTTCACTTCCCACACATCATGCTGCGCCTCGCCAAGCAGGTTCTCGAGCATGAGCATGGCGGTGTACATCGAGTGATCCTGATTGTTGTACTTGTGCATGCCGTTGCGCCCAACGGTATGCAGATTCGGAATCGGGTCAATGAACGCGCGCACTCCGTCCAGATGCTCACGATAGGACGCATCATAGATGGGATAGGCCTTGGGCATGCGCACCACGGTTCCGTCTACCACATCAGTCGCCGGTGCCAGTCCGAGTGATTCGAGTTCGCGCGCGGCCAGTTGCACCAGCGTTTGCTCACTGCTCTCCCATAGTCCGTCGCCCTCAAAGCAGAAGTACTCCATGCCCAGACAGGTGTGCCCTGCATCCGGGACCATGGCGGCGCTCCAGTTGTTGAAGTTCTGAATGCGCCCCACCTGCACGCCCGGCGTGTGCACGTAGATCCAATTGTCGGGGAACAGTGCTTCACGCTTGAGGATCAGTGCGACCACGAGAAAGTCGCGGTAGCGCAGTCCGTTCGCCGACCGCACCGCGGCGGGAGGCGCCTGTTCGCCGAATGTGTGGACCAGCGCGCGCAGGTCCGTGGTAGAGATGACGTGGTCGGCGTTGAGTGTCACACGCGATGCGTTGCCGACCGCGTGCGCTGCGGCATCTATTCGCGCCTCGTTGCTATCACCGCTCGCAGCCGCTTCCTCCGAACGCTCCGCCGTCACGCCCGTCACGCGTCCGCCGTCCATATGTAGCGCCGTCACGCGGTGCTGCATGAGCACCGTGCCACCCAACTCGCGCACCCGATCCCGGCACACCTCCCACATTTGCCCAGGCCCCAGCCGCGGATACTTGAACGTGTGAATCAGCGTCTTGATGTCGCTGTTGCGCTTTGTGAGTGCTGTCGCCGACAAAATCGCCCGCGCCAGCGACAATCCCTGAATACGCTGCGCCGCCCACTCGGCGCGAATCTCCGTGCATGGAATGCCCCACACCTTTTCCGTGTACGTCTTGAAAAAAATCTCGTACAGTCGTCGCCCAAAACGATTGACGACCCACTGCTCAAAGGTGTCTTCGACCGGCGACGGTTTCCATTTCGCCCGCAGATAGCTGGCCAGAATACGCACGGCATTGATCACACCAAGACCAGCCAACGCATTAAACGCCTTGAGCGGATAGTGGAAATACTTTCCGCTGTAGTGAATGCGCGAAAGCCGCGGCACATCGATGAACTCGTCGCCGAGCAGCTCCTCCCAGAGCGCCTGCACGGGCGCAATCTTCGTGAAGAAGCGATGGCCGCCGATGTCGAACCGATAGTTGTTGTAGCGCGCCGTCTGCGAAATGCCGCCCACCATGTCCGTAGCTTCGAGCACGGTCACGCGAACGCCGCGTTTAGCCAACAGGTACGCGGACGTGAGGCCGGCGGGCCCTGCCCCTACGATCACCACGTGATCGCCGGCCTGCAGCGTCTGCACGCGGCGGGGCGTGGTGGGGTGAGCGGTGGCGAGCATCGCGGAGCAATATACGGGACCGCGCACGTGCCCTGCCGTGTATCTTTTCGACATGAACCGCTTATCCATGCGCCTGAGCGCCCTGACCCTCCTGCTGGTCGCATCGTCACTGGGCGCCCAGCCATCCATCCCGGACGCTGAATACATCGAGCGTCGCGCGAAACTGGCCGCGAAACTCCCCGACGGCGTGTTGCTCGCGCTGGGCGCCGATGAGCCGCGCGTGGACTACATCGCGTTCTTTCAGATTCCGGTGTTTCGCTATCTCACGGGCATCAGCGAACCCGGTGCCGCGTTGCTCATGGTGGTGAAGGACGGACGTGATGCCGGCAGCACGCTCTATGTGCAGCGCCGCGATCCGTCGCGCGAAGTGTGGAGCGGGCGACGCATGGGACCGGAAGGCGCCGCGGCCCGCTACGGCACGCCGGCCCGTCCACATGATCAACTGGATGCGACGCTGGACTCGTTGATTGCGGCCGGACATGCGCTGCAGGTGGTTGGCGATGTTGGCGTCAATTCGACGCGCGCCACCGAGCACGATCAGTACGTCTCACGTACTCGTGCGCGCAACAACGGCATCGAAGTGACCACCGCCACGGGGAAGGTGGCGGAGTTGCGCGCCTACAAGAGTGATGCTGAGCTGGCGATGATTCGTCGCGCCACGGAGCTCACCGTGGAAGCACACGGTGAGGTAGCCCGTGCCGTGGAGGCAGGCAAGCATGAATACGTCGTGCAGGCGACCGCCGAATATGTTTTCCGGCGCGGCGGTGCGGAGCGGCCATCGTTCGCCACGATCGTGGGCTCAGGGCCCAACAGCACGGTGCTGCACTACAACGCCAACGATCGCCAGATGCAGAGTGGTGAAATGGTGGTGGTGGACATCGGTGCCAGCTTCGGTGGGTATTCGGCGGACATGACGCGCAGCTATCCGGTGAACGGCAAGTTCAGCGAGGCGCAGCGTGAGATCTATCAGGTGGTGCGTGACGCGCAGGCCGCAGCCGAGCGTGAGGCGGTGGCGGGGGCGCAGGCTCGGCTCATGAGTTCGGCCGCGTCGCTTTCGCTCTCACAGGGGCTGGCGAAGCTTGGCCTGATCGATTCGGTGGGTGCCACGTATGACTGCGATGCGGAAGGCAAGCGGCAGTGCCCGCAGCTTTCGCTCTTCTACCTGCACGGACTCGGACACGGCATCGGGCTCGAAGTACACGATCCCGACCGGTACTACTACGAGCAGAAGCTGGGCGTGGGCAGTGTGTTCACGATCGAACCAGGCGTGTATGTGCGGGAGAATCTGTTGGAGGTGCTGCCCGCGTCGCCTCGCAATGCCGCGCTGGCCGAGCGCATTCGCGCAAAGATTTCGCGCTACGCGAATATCGGCGTTCGCATTGAGGACGACTATCTTGTCACAGAGCGCGGCCTGGAGTGGCTTACCAGGAGCCCGCGCGAAATTCCCGAGATCGAGGCCGCCATGGCCCGCGTTCGGGCCACCATGCAATAGAGGTCATGCACACCGTCAGCACGCGCCTATTCGCGATCGTACTAGCAGCAGGGTTGGGCGTTCCCGCCGGTGTGGGGGCGCAAGGGCGCGCCATGACGTTCGATGATTTTTCGGCAGTTCGTGCGGTGTCCGATCCGCACGTGTCGCCCGACGGACGGCTGGTGCTGTACACAGTGCGCACCACCAATATCGCGGCCAACCGCCGCACGGCGCGCACGTTTCTTTTGCCGAGTGATGGCAGTGCACCCCCGCGCGCGTTTCCCGACGACACAACGGCAGCAGCCGAAGCGCGCTTCAGTCCCGACGGCCGTCGGGTGGCCTACGTGCATCAGGGCCAGCTCTGGGTCGCCGCGCTTGACGGTTCCGCGCGGCGCGCCCTGACCCGACTGTGGGGGGGGGCCACCGGACCACGCTGGGCGCCTGGTGGCGATCGGATTGCATTCACCTCGCGTGTGTATCCCGGTTGCCCCACCGATGCGTGCAATGCCGATTCAGCGCTGCGTATGGATCGCGCCGCCTCACGGGTGCGCACATATGATCAGCTGTTGTATCGCCATTGGGACCGCTGGGATGACGGGACGCGTTCCCATCTCTTTGTAGTGGACCTCGGGCGCGCTGAAGCGCGGGATGTGGTGCGCGGCGCGCAGATGCATGTGCCACCCATGCCGTTCGGCGGTGCGGACGCGTACGATTGGTCGCACGACGGACAGGAGCTGGCGTTCACCGCCAAAGCGGAAGGCCCTGATGCCGCGTGGACAACAGATCTGAACCTGTTCACCGTTCCCGCGTTTGGCGGATCGCCAGCGGTAATTACAGCGGCCAACCGCGGGGCGGACCAGCATCCGGTGTATGCGCGCAATGGTCGGTGGATTGCGTACGCGTCACAGCGCCGCGCGGGCTTTGAGGGCGACAAGTGGCGCTTGATGTTGTTTGATCGACGCACGCGCACGAGCCGAGAAATCGCGCCGGGGTGGGATTATCACGCCGACCGATTCTACTTCACGCCCGACAATCGCTCACTGCTCGTGGAGACGCAGGACGAGGGACGCACAGCGCTCTGGCGTCTGATAATTAGTGAGGACGGGTCGCTCGATGGCAGTCCGGAGCGGCTGGTGCGCTCGCACAACTCTGCACAGTCATCGCTGGCCTATCAGACCGGCAACGACAACGCGTTCACCCTCGTGTGGGTGCGCGACGCGATGCATCGGCCGGCTGATTTGTGGATGGGTCGCTTCAGTGCGACCGGCGTGCGGAACGTTCGTCAGCTCACGCGTGAAAACGACGGACTGCTGTCGCAGCTCGACTTGCGCGCGGCGCAGGACGTGCAGTTTACCGGCATTGGTGACGTGACCGTGCACGGTTTTTTGTTGCGCCCGCCACAGTTTGACAGCACGACCAGCTGGCCGATGGTCGTGCTTGTGCACGGCGGTCCGCAGGGCGCGTGGCTTGATCATTGGAATCCGCGCTGGAATGCACAGATGTTTGCGTCGGCCGGCATGGCGGTGCTGCTGCTCAACCCCAGAGGATCTACGGGTTACGGTCAGCGATTCATTGACGAGGTATCGCGTGACTGGGGCGGCAAAGTCTACGGTGACCTGATGCGTGGTGTGGACAGCACACTGGCGCGCTTCCCATGGATTGATTCGGCGCGCATCGGTGTGGCCGGCGGTTCGTTTGGCGGATACATGGCGAACTGGATGAACGGCAATACGCGCCGTTTTGCCGCCTATGCAACGCACGCGGGCATTTTCAACCTCGAACACATGGCCGGCGCCACTGACGAACTGTGGTTCACAGAGTGGGAGTTTGGTGGTGCGTGGTGGAATCGTACGGCCCAGCAGCAGAACTACCGCCGGTGGTCACCGCATCTTTTCGCGGCGCGCATGCGCACGCCCACGCTGGTGTTGCATGGTGAGCAGGATTTCCGTGTGCCGTACACCGAGGGCACCGCGCTCTTCACTGCGCTCCAGCGGCAGCGCGTGACGAGTCGATTGGTGCTCTTTCCCGACGAGGGCCACTGGGTGATGCGGCCAGCGAATCAGCGGGTGTGGTGGGAGGAAGTGCTCGGCTGGTTTAGCCAGCATCTCGCAGAACAGCAATAGCGTCGGGCACCGCAGAGAGAGAACCTGCAACTGCGTTTACCGCAGAGGGCGCAGAGGTCACAGAGGAACTGAATGCCTGTGGCGCCCGTCCGAGTAGCGCACTTTTTTTGAATTTTGGATGGGTGTCGCAGCGACCAACCCTGAGCACGCAGCACCCACAAAAGAATCTGTTGCAGTTCTCTGTGTCCCCTGCGCCCTCCAGACCACGCACCGCACTCTCTTGGACCGCCAGTCCGAAACCGCCGGTCCGGACCCGCAACTCGTTGTGCGGGTAGAATTTATGGCGACGTGATGCGCCACACGCACAGGAACCAATCTACTCCGCGTGGTGTTCGACCCGCGGAGCAGGCAGGGGTCTGCTCGTCGCTTGATCACTGATCTGACACTGGGTGGAGGAAGTAATGCGTAAAGTTGCCATGATGATTGCCGGAGCCGCGATGTTCGCTGTTGCGACGCCGTCGATTTCGCAGGCGCAGGACAAGGACATCGTTGAGACGGCGGTTGCTGCCGGTACGTTCAACACACTTGCCACGGCGCTGACCGCCGCGGGCTTGATTGAGACGCTCAAGGGCCCGGGCCCGTTCACGGTGTTCGCGCCGACGGACGAAGCGTTTGCCAAGGTGCCCAAGGCGCAGCTCGACGCGCTGCTCGCGGATAAGGAAGCGCTGAAGTCGGTGTTGCTGTATCACGTCGTGCCGGGCAAGGTGATGGCGGCTGACGCGATCAAGATGGACGGCAAGTCGGCCAAGATGGTCTCCGGCGCCGAAGCGAAGATTTCGGTGATGGGTGGAACGGTGATGGTCAATCAGGCGCATGTGACCAGCGCGGATATCCAGGCCAAGAATGGCGTCATCCACGTGATTGACGCAGTGATTTTGCCGCCGGCCAAGTAAGGTCGCAGCAGCACCGTCCGGCGACGTTACGCCGGACGGTTGCAGGACGACGGGCGGGGAGTGACGTTGTACGAACAGTCAGCTGTTCGTCTACGACACTTTTCGCCCGCTTCTGCGTCCGGTCATGAACTTCCGATCCTGCTCCGACTCTCCTGCGGCATTGCTTGGCGCCGCAATGCTGTCCGTTTGCCTCACCGTCTCCAGTGCGGCCGCACAAACACGACCGGCCACACCACCAGCCGACGTCGTCGTGATCAACGCGCGTGTGTACACCGCTGACGACGCGCGTCCCCTGGCCGACGCCTTTGCCGTGCGTGAGGGCAAGATCGCTTTTGTCGGGTCGTCACGTGAAGCGCGCACACTCGCAGGCGCGACTACGCGGGTGGTGGATCTCGGCGGACGCACCGTCATTCCCGGTATGGTCGATGCGCATGCGCACTACAGTGGACTCGCGCAAACGCTGCGCACGGTCGATCTGGTTGGTGTCACGAGCTACGAAGAGTTGATTCGTCGAGTGGCCGAGCGTGCGGCCACACTGCCCAAGGGCAGTTGGGTGGAAGGACGCGGATGGGATCAGAACCTGTGGGCCGATGGCCAGTGGCCGACGCACGAACAACTGTCTGCAGCGGTGCCGGATCATCCGGTGTATCTCGTGCGCGTGGACGGACACGCCGCGCTCGTGAACAGCGCGGCGATGCGTGCCGCTAGCATTTCGGCGGCGACCACCGATCCCGATGGCGGCCTGCTGCTGCGCGGCGAGAACAACACACCAACGGGCGTGTTGATTGATCGGGCCCAGCGCATTGCCAGTGCCGTGATTCCGCCAGTTGGACGTGAGCAGACGCGTAAGTCACTGCTCGAAGCGCAGTCGGCGATGCACCGCTGGGGGCTGACGGGTGTGCACGACGCCGGCGCGGGGCGCGCGATGATCGACCTGTACGAGGACATCGCGAAGGCCGGCGAACTGGAGCTGCGGCTCTATGCCATGATCGGTGATGACTCGGCCGCGATTGCACACTACTTCAACGTGGGTCCGCGTTCCTCGCTCTACAACGGTCGCGTGTGGGTGCGCTCGATCAAGCTGTACTCCGACGGTGCGCTGGGCTCGCGTGGTGCGGCGCTGCTTGAACCGTACAGCGACGATCCAACCAACTCGGGGCTGCTGCTGAGCCCTCCGGCACATATTCAGGATGTCGCCGAACGCGCGTTGCAGCGCGGCTTTCAGGTGAACAGTCACTCAATCGGTGATCGTGGCAATCGCGTCGTGCTCGACGCGTACCAAAACGCGCTCGACAAGTTTCCGGTCGCCGATCACCGATTCCGCATTGAACACGCGCAGATCATTCACTACTCAGACATTCCGCGCTTCGCCGAACTTGGTGTGATTCCGAGCATGCAGGCAAGTCATCAGACGAGTGACATGTACTGGGCAGGCAAGCGACTGGGTCCGGAGCGTTTGCTGGGTGCGTACGCGTGGCGCTCACTGCTGAATACGGGCGTGATCATTCCCAACGGCAGCGATTTTCCGGTGGAGTATGTGAATCCGCTCATCTCCTTCCACGCCGCGATTGCTCGGCAGGATGCGAACGACTATCCGGTGGGCGGCTGGTATCCTGATCAGCGCATGACACGCGAAGAAGCACTCAAGAGCATGACACTCTGGCCGGCGTACAGCGCCTTCCAGGAGCAGGAGCTGGGTTCGCTGAGTGTGGGCAAGCATGCGGATTTTGTGGTGCTGGATCAGGACATCATGCGTGTCGCACCGGAGCTGGTGCTGAAGACGGAAGTACTGTCCACGTGGGTGGGTGGCAAGGCGGTGTACGAGCGGCGTTCGCAGCCGTGAGAGTCGTCTCGCTGCTCCCCGCGGCGAGCGAGATCGTCGCCTACCTCGGCGCCAGCGATCAGCTGGTGGGCATCTCGCACGAATGCGATTTCCCATCGGTGCTGTCATCACGTCCACGCGTGACGCGATCATCGCTGCCGAGTGAGTCGTCGTCAGTGTCGGGCATTACGGCGGCCGATATTGATGCGGCGGTTCGGGAGGCGTCGCACGCGGGCGTAGCGCTGTTCACGCTCGACCGAACCATGATTCGCGCGCTGCACCCCGATGTGATTCTCACGCAAGCACTGTGTGATGTGTGCGCCGTGCACGAGGGCGATGTGCGTGAGCTCGCGTCCAGCATGTCGCCGGCACCACTCGTAGTCACGCTCGGCGGCACAACGATCGATGGCATCATGGACGACATCCGCGCCGTGGCCTCGGCCGTTGGCGCGATGGCCGATGCGGACGAACTCATCGCCGGTGAATACGCGCGACTTCGCACGGTGCACGATACGCTCAAGGCGGCGCAGGCACCGCGACGACGCATGTTGCTGGTGGAGTGGACGGACCCGATTTACGTGGCCGGACATTGGGGACCGGAGCAGATTCGACGCGCTGGCGGCGTGGATGTGCTTGGCGTTGCGGGCGCGCATTCGGTGACGGCATCGCATGAGCAGTGCGC
>JBGTOG010000030.1:0-13563 GCA_041742675.1 Gemmatimonadaceae bacterium
TGATGTGCGCGCCACAAATAGAGCGCGCCAAGGGCCGTGATGCCAAGCACCGTGCTCGGGTGGAGCGTAAAGCTGGCGCCGAGTTCTACGGCCGGGTGCAGCAGAAACATAGTGGTGCCGGTGACGGCGTCAGCCCACCAACCCGAGGCGGATGGACAGCTTGCTGAACAGAAACAACAGACCAATCAGCGTGAGTGCGGCCACGATGAGCGGCCCCGTGAAGAGCGAACGAAACAGCTTGTGATCGTACTT
Organism: Gemmatimonadaceae bacterium; assembly: GCA_041742675.1. Classification (GTDB taxonomy): domain Bacteria; phylum Gemmatimonadota; class Gemmatimonadetes; order Gemmatimonadales; family Gemmatimonadaceae; genus JAABRT01. The sequence goes on from JBGTOG010000030.1 coordinate 253, forward strand.
GAGGTGCATGTAGTACATCACCACGAGCACGAACTTGATGCTGGAGAGCGTCAGCATGCTCGGCACGTACACCCACGAGGTTTCCCACGCGGGGATGTAAAACGCCGAGACTTCCACGGCCGTCAGCACAAACAGAATGACGGCGATCTTCCAGTACGTCGACCAGCCTGGATGCTCGTGTCCGTCATCGTGCGCCGCCGCGGCTGCCGGTGCGCTGTGCGCAGTATCAGTTGCCATGAGCGCCTCTTACTTGATGAGGTAGACGAGCGTAAAAATCACGATCCAGATCACGTCCACGAAGTGCCAGTACAACGCCGCGATATCAACATTCGTGGCATCGGATGGCTGCAGGCCGCGCTTGTAGTCGATCGCGAGCAGCGAGAAGAGCCAGCACACACCCACGGCCACGTGCGCGCCGTGAAAACCAGTCAAGGTGAAGAAGCTGGAGCCGAACAGGTTGGTGCGGATGGTCAGCCCTTCGCGAATGAAGGCCGTGAATTCAAAGGCCTGAAAGCCAAGGAACATCACGCCCATCAAACAGGTCACCCACAGCCACAGCTTGCTGGAGCCAAGGATCTTGTCGCCGAGTGTGTGCTTGGGCAGCTGCTTGTTTTGCACCGCCGCCAGCGCCAGCACCATCGCGAACGAGGACATCAGCAGCACAAACGTTGACGCGGATGTCACCGGAATATCAAGAATGGCCGGAAACACCTTGCCGGTGACCGGCTCCGTCCACGGCTCGTGCGGGAAGGGTCCCTTGATGGACCGCCCCTTGTAGATGAGGTACGTGGAGATGAGCGAGGCGAACAGCATGCACTCGGACCCGATGAAGGTCCAGATCGCAATCTTGCGATTGTCGAGGCCGAGCGTGGTGTAGTGACCGCCGCCGTGGCCATGGCCGTCGGCGGCTGCGTCAGGTGCGGGGAGTGTCGTTGCTGTCATCCTAGTGAGCGTCCTCGAGCGGCGTCATGAGCCACGTGTACAGCGCACCGATCCACCAGACCGCGCCGGTGATCATGATGCCGATGGCCAGTTTGATATTGGAATCAGTGAACAGCATGCCGCTGAACATGAACAGCACGCCGGCCGCGGTGACCAGCGGCAGGATCGACGGATTCGGCATGGGAATGTGCAACTGCTTGGCCGTTTTCTGGACGAACCCGGCCTCTTCCTCCACCGTGGTGGGCTTGGCGATCACCGTGCCCTTGAGATCCCACAGCGGATAGCGCGACGTGATGTTGGGCAGTTCGTCGAAGTTGTGCTCGGGTGGTGGCGAAGGAATCGCCCACTCGATCGTGGGTGCGCCCCACGGATTGCTCGACGCGCGCTCACCGGACTTCCACGACTTCCACAAGTTGATCAGGCCAAACAGTGTGCCAAGCATCAGTACCAGCGTACCGATGGTGGAAAGCAGGTTGAACAGTTCGATCCCCTGCCCCGCGTCGTACTGATAGGTGCGACGCGGCATACCCAGCAACCCGGCGAAGTGCATCGGGAAGAACGTGAGGTTCATGCCGATCAGCGACAGCCAGAAGTGCCATTCACCGAGTTTCTCGCTCATGAAGCGACCGGAAAACTTGGGGAAGTAGTAGTACAGGCCAGCGAACAAGCCGAACATCGAGCCACCGAAGAGCACATAGTGAAAGTGCGCCACGATGAAGTACGTGTCCGTCTGCTGCAAATCGGCCGGCGGCGAGGAGTGCATCACGCCGGAAATACCGCCAATCGTGAACATGCCCACGAGTGCCACCGCGAACTTCATGGCCACGGTGAAGCGCAACTGGCCGTCCCACATGGTGGCCAACCAGTTGAAAATCTTGACGCCGGTCGGAATGGCGATGAGCATCGTGGTGAGCGCGAACACGGCATCGGCGATCGGACCCATGCCCACCGAGAACATATGGTGCGCCCACACGCCGAATCCGAGGAAGCCGATCAGGATGCCCGAGTACACCATCACGGGATAGCCGAAGAGCGGCTTGCGTGAGAACGTGGGCAGCACTTCAGAGACGAGGCCGAAGGCCGGCAAAATCAAAATGTAGACTTCCGGGTGACCGAACACCCAGAACAAATGCTGCCAGAGCAGCGGATCAGCACCAGCGCCAATGGCGTAGAAGTTTGTCCCGAAGAAGCGGTCAAACTGCAGGAACACGAGCGCGACGGTGATCACCGGAAACGCCAGCGCCACCAGGAACTGCACCACGAACGACATCCACGTGAAGATCGGCATGCGCATGAGATGCATGCCTGGCGCCCGCATGTTGATGATCGTGGTGATGAAGTTGAACGAGGCCGCGAGTGACGAGATACCAAGGATCTGCAGGCCCAGCACCCAGAAATCCATGTTGATCTGGGGCGAGTACTGCCGCGTGCTGAGCGGCGCGTAGCCAAACCAGCCGCCGTCCGGTGCCACGGCAAAGAAAATCGGCACCGTGATGAAGATGCCGCCCAGCAGATAGATCCAGTAGCTGAACGCATTCAGACGCGGGAACGCCACGTCTCGCGCACCGATCTGCAGCGGAATGAGATAGTTGAAGAACGCAGCCGACAGCGGCATGATGGCGAGAAACACCATCGTGGTGCCGTGCATCGTGAACAACTGATTGTACATGTCGGCGGAGAGCACCTGTCCATTCGGCACTGCGAGCTGCGCGCGAATGAGGAAGGCTTCGAGTCCGCCGATCACGAAAAAGATCAGTGACGTGACGAGATAGAGCGCCCCGATACGCTTGTGGTCGACCGTGGTCAACCAGCTCCAGAGCCCGGTGTTCGAGTACTCCGACGCGGCGGTCGTATACGGTGGGGCGGCGGCGATTGTGGCCATCGCTGAGAGTCTCTGAGGTTGTTACTTGAGCGCTTGCAGATACGCCACGATGTCGGCGATCTGAGGATCGGTCAGGCCGCCACGGGCAGCCGTTACTTCTGTCTTGAGCCGCAAGTCGCGCTCGCCGATGCCAATCGCTGGCATCAGACTGCCCGGCTTCATTTTGGTGGCATTCTTGATCCACAGCGCGAGATGTTTGCCGTCGTTCACGAAGAGCCCCGACGCGATCGTGTAGCGCGACGCCACATGCGTCAGACTCGGGCCAATCTTTGACACCGACATGGGATTGCCGGCAATCGCGTGACAGCCAATGCAGCTCGAACGTGAGTAGATCTCGCGACCACGCTCTGGATCAGCCGCCGCCAGCAACGCCTCGTCGAACGCCAGATCCTTCGGCAACCGCGTCGTTGGAATCACGTGCGCCGGCAACTGGTCGCGCGGAAACACGTACGGCTCGAGTGCCGGACCGGCTGGTTGCGCTGCAATGGTATCGGACGGCGTGATGCTGTCCTGCTGCGTCCCCGTTTGCATGGCGACCACACCGGCGCCACTCGGCACAAGCGGCACTGCCACCTGCGCGGGAAACACCGCCGGCCTCGCCTGATGCTGCGCCCAGCGCTCAAACTCTTCCGGCTCCACCGTGTACGCGCGGAACTTCATGTTGGCGTGCGATGAACCGCAGTACTCGGCGCAGAACCCATTCAGCGCCATCGTCTCCAGATCATCGTTGGGCGTGAACCACAGATAGTTCGTGCGGTTCGTAATCATGTCGCGCTTGCCACCGAGCTGCGGAATCCAGAACGAGTGCAGCACGTCTACCGTGGTGAGCACGAAGTTCACCGTGCGCCCCTTCGGCAGATACAGCTCGTTGGCCGTGGTAATGCCGTACTCCGGATACCGGAACTCCCACCACCACTGATGCCCAATGACTTCAACCTGCAGTGCATCTGGCGACGCCTTCGCCTGCGTGGCGAAGATGGTGCGGACCGTGGGAATCGCGATGAAGATCAGAATGACGGCCGGAATGGCCGTCCACAGAATCTCGAGCATCGTGTTGCCGTGCACCGGCTTGGGGTCGGGGCTGTTCGGGCGCCGACGAAACTTCACGATGACGTATATGAGCGCCGCCTCAACCGCAACAAAAACAATCGTGCCCCAGAACAACAACTTGTCCCACAAACTGTCGATGGACGCATTGAAGTCGGTGGTGTGATTGAACGTGGAGTTGGGATACTGACTGCAGGCGCCGGCTCCAAGAGCCAGCACCGCAAGCAAGGCAACGGTGAACCACCGTCGCTGACGGAACATGAGGTTCATGCCAGTTCCGAGAGTAAGTGAAGCGTTTCTGAGGAGTGAAGTTGCAGCATAGTCTGTCGAAGCTAAACCGTGGTTTCAGCCGAGGGCAAGCAAGACGCACGTTGTTTGCCTCGCAAGAACAGAATCGTCTTTCTCGCAGTTACTGCAGGCACTCTCAACACCGCGCTGGTTCGGACTACCCATTCCGATCTTCTCGCGGTGACTTCGCACACCGTCGCTATGCCTTTGACGTCACCGTCGCCACACTGGTCCCTTGCCGCACTGCTTGCCGTGCTCTGCGCGTGCGGCTCCGCTACTTCGTTCAGTGATGAGGTAGCCATCGGCGTGGGCGCGCTCCCGGGCCGCCCCGGCTACGAAAACGTCGTGCGCGGCGTGCAACTGGCCGTCACTGAGCTCAACAAGACTCCAGGCATCCGGTTTCGCATTGCCTTGCCTGCCGACTCCGCTTCCAGCGCCGTCGCCGTTGCGGCGGCACATCGTGCGGACCGCTCGGTCGTAGCCGTGGTCGGGCACCCGGAAAGTGGCAACTCGCAGCTCGCCATTCCCGTCTATGCCGCCGTGGGAGAGGCGGGGCGAGACGCCGTGGTGGCCATCTCACCAACCGCGTCGAGTCCTGCACTGTCCGGTATCAGCCCGTGGTTTTTCCGTGTGGCCCCAAGCGATGAAGCGGGCGCGCGCGATGTGGCTCGCCATGCGCACGACTCACTTGGCTTCAAGAGCGCCGCCATCATTTACCGCAACGACTCCTACGGGCGTGACTGGGCCTCGGCCTTTGCCGACACCTGGCGGAGTCTGGGTGGTAGCATCGTGATCCGTGACCCCTATCTCACCGGACAGACCGACTGGCAGGTCTACGCCACGCACATCGCCGGACGCGATCCCGACGTCGTGCTGTTTCCTGGCGATGCCGACGACGCAGCCCAGTTTCTGCGGGCGCTCCGTGTGGCTGGTGCGCGGGCGCAGTTCATTGGCGGCGACGGTACGGAAGCCATAGCGCAGCAGCCGGAGTTTCGCGGTGCCCGGTACGTCACCTTCTTTCGCGCCGAGCAGGCCACCAGCGCGGCCGCTCGCACATTTCTGGACGCCTGGGGCAAAGCCCATCAGGAGCCGCCAGACATGTTTGGCGCGCTCTCCTATGACGCCGCCCTGGCCATTGGCGCAGCGGTACGCGCCGCGTCGACGCGCACACGCGCCGGCGTTCGCGAAGCCATGGAAGGACTGGCCATTGATGGCGTGGCCGGACGCATTGCCTTTGACGCCAACACACACGATGTCATTGGTCGCAGCGTCGTGGTGACCACGGTTGGACAATAGCTCATGACACGCTTCGCCTTTCTCCGTTTGTCCACGATTCGCGCGCGCCTCGCAGCGGGTTTTGGCACATCGATTGGCTTGTTGCTGGTGGCCGGTGTGCTGGCCTGGTTCGGTTTGCAGCGCACCAATGTGCAGTCGGAACGCACCGTCGCTGAACTGTCGGCGAAAACGGAGCTGGCGGAACGCGTAATCACCAGCATCCTGCGCGAGGTGGTGGGAGGATTGCGATATCTGCAGGTGCGCACGCCGGAAGAGGGCGACCGTTTCCTCTCGCTATCAACGGATGCCGATCGCACGCTTCGTGCCGCCAGTGGCGACACCATTCTGGGCGACCGCGAACGCATGGTCCTTGAGCGGGTGTCTCAATTGCAGAGCGCACTTGAAGTGCGTATTGCCACGACACACGCGCTGCAGTCCATTGGACGCACTACTGATGCGGCCGTCGTGCTTGATGAAACATCGCAGGATATCGGTCGCATTGAGGAACAGCTGCACGAGTTGCGCGATGCGGTGCGTGTCGGAACCGCGCTGGCAGTCGCCGACATGGAAAGTACGCAGCGCCAGAGCGAACTGTCGCTGGCGGTCGTGATTCTGCTGGCGTTCGCCGTCGCGGCATTTTTTGGGTTCTCCACGTCACGAGCGGTGTCACAACCCCTGAGCGCGTTGCAACACGAGATGGCGGCCATTGGTGCCGGCGATCTTCGCGTACCAGACGAACCGTTGGACCGCAAGGAAATCGCGGCCGAGTATGCAGACCTGCTCGGCGCCATGTCGCAGGCGCGAGAACGTTTGCGCTCACTGCTGCAGGAAGTGCAAACCGAAGCGGATCAGGTCACGCTGGCCGCCAGTGAACTCACGGCGTCTGCATCAGCGGCCGCGGCGTCCTCGCAGCATGTCACCTCCGCAGTCATGGATATCTCGCACGGCGCGGCGTTGCAGCTCGATGCGCTCAATGCGGCGAGCGAAGCGGTGCGTGCACTGGCTGAAGTCGGCGCCACGATTGGTGAGGCGGCCGAAGACACCGGCAGCGCCGGCAACGATATTCGCGCCACCGCCAATGCGACGCGCGAACAGGTGCAGAAGGCGCTCGATGTGCTGGCCGCAGCGCGAAAGATCGTGCTGGAGTCGCAGCAGGAGATGACCGGACTGCGCGATGCCACCAGCGTGGTGGACGACTTTGTCAGTGTGATTTCCGAGATTGCCACGCAGACCAACCTGCTCGCACTCAACGCGGCGATCGAAGCCGCGCGCGCCGGCAGTGCGGGACGTGGCTTTGCCGTCGTGGCGCAGGAAGTGCGCACACTGGCCGAACAGAGCGCGAGTGCGGCGCACGAAGTCACGGACAATGTGAAGCGCATTCGCTCGCGTCTCGCCAGCGCGTCCCAGTCAGTCGAAGCAGGCGCCACGCGCATGCAGGATGTGGGCGGCGTCGCGACCGATGTGAGCACCGCCCTCTCGCGCATTGAGCAGGTGGTAGAGCGCGTGGAATCGTCAACGAGCCGCGTGGTGTCCGCCGTGCACGCCAACCGCTCGTCGCTCGGTGCCGTGCAACACTCGCTGACCAGCGCGCGCGATACATCGGAAGGCCATGCCGCTGCGGCGCAGGAAGTGGCCGCGAGCACGGAGGAGACGAGCGCTTCGGCCGAGGAAGTCTCAGCGACGGCGGAGATGCTGCAGACGGCCAGCGTGCGGCTGCGGTCCCTGGTGAGCGGCTTTCGGACGTAAGCGCCGACGCAAGCACCTACATCGCCGCACCCTCGATGGCGGGAGCGTAGTGATCGGCCATAAGGACGCCGAGCAATACATTCGCGGGCGACGTATGTTCTGTCTGTGATCTTCCCGAAATTCCACGATCGAGGTCGACTGGGATGAAGCGCGCCACACATCACGCGTCACGTCACCCGTGCGTCACGCTGGCAGGCGTCGTGTTGTGGACCCTGCTGACAGCATGCAGCAGCGAATTTGAAACGCCCGAGCTGCAGGGCGGCGCGGCGCTGGTCAAGGACGCCGGCACCCCGCGCCTGTGGGTGCTCACCAAACAGGAAGAGTCACGTCAGGTTCGTGTTGGCGGAGGAAGACACAGCACCGGCCGCTCGCGCCGCAACACCTACTTTCACTTCGATCTGCAAGCCTATGACCCGGTAAGGGCAACGCCGCTGTGGAGGCAGCGCCTGCTCACGATCGGTAATTCGAATGCGAGCGGCTCGATGAACTCATGGGTGATTGGCTCCGACGTGGGTGCGCGAATGCTCGGACAGGACGGCGACATTGTGTGGCTGCTGATCGGCGAGAAGCCCTATGCACTTCGCGCCAGCGACGGCAGCATTCTCGTGCAGGCGGAAACGCTGCAGGAGATCAATCCGTCGCTCCGGGGAGTGCTGCCAAGCGAGTCGAAGTTCTACGGCTTTGACCGCGGACTCGTGATCATGACCGCCGACGCGCAGCGATTCGTGATCCGCGGCGAGGAACACAAGGCCGCCCCATACACTGCGCCGCCACCGCCAGCCGAGCCGGAGGGGCCGCTGCTGGCCAATGGCGCACGCGAACTGGTGCCAACAATGCCGTACGGCGAGGTGCCGGCGCGACATGTGACGCTCGACGGCAAACGGCTGTTTTTGTACACGGAAAAGGAAGCGGCCGACGCGGCCAGCGACGAGTGGGGCCAGCATTTACGCTGGCCGTATACCGTGGTGAACGAGGGCAAGCTGGCGCGGCGAACATTCCGAAACGCGACGATCGAAACGACGCAGCGATTTGACGAGCGCTACGAGCGCATTGCGGGGCTCACACCAGTCGCCGACGCACCAACGTTCCTGAACGGCCGCTTTGCCAAAGACCCGTCGACCGGCAATGCACGCGTGCTCGAGGGTCCGGAAGGCGTGCTTGTCTGGCACAGCACGCGCATCGACGACGCTGGGCATATCGCACTGGCGAGGCTCGACGCGAGCCTCACGACCGTGTGGCATTCGGAGCTTCCACTGAGCGAGTCAAACTTCAGCCGTCCCATTTCGACGTGGTGGCTGCCGACGCACCTCGTAATGATCGGCACACAACAGGTGGAAGAAAACGGGGGCACGCTGCATGTGCCGTTTCTCGTGAGCGTTGACCTGTCAAACGGCAGCCTGCAATCGGCGCGGCTTACCGAGTAAATCGCACTCTTCCTCGGCCATTGGTGTATCGTATGTCAGCAGGCGCTCGCACCCTCGAGAGCGCCACAAGCATCAGGCCCGCACCAAGGTACCCGATTATGCGTCACAGTCATCGCTACTGGCCCTTGTTGGCCGCCACGATTCTGCTGCCCCTGCACCTCAAGCTCGACAAATCCGATCCGAAGGCTGATTCGACGCTTACCGGTTCTCCAACGGCGGTCAGCCTGTGGTTTTCGCAGGGGGTGGAGCTGCCAGTCACGAAAGTCACGATTGCCAACGCGGCGAAGCAGGAAGTCGCGACGAAGGCACTCGCCAAGGCTGAGGATGGCGCCGTTGTCGCAACGCTTGACGCGCCGATCGCGGCGGGCACGTACACGGTGTCCTGGCGCACCATGGCGAAGGACGGTCACGTGATCAGAGGCGACTTCGCGTTTTCCGTGAAGTAGCCGCTTAGCGCAGGGTCATCATCACGCGCAGCGTGCGCCCGGGCTGCGGCAGTCCGCATTGATCGTATACCGCCGTGTTGCCCACATTGTCGAACGACACGAGCGCACGCAGGAATCGAAACGGACCACTGTTCGCTACACGAAAGTTGCGCTCCACTGCGAGATCGGCCACGGTGCGCGCCGGCAACTGGTCCTCGTTACCCGAGTCAGCGTTCAGGCAGTATTGCGTGCCGGTGTATCGCGCCGTGGCGAATGTGCGCACCTGCGACGGGAGCGGGACACCCAGCTCAAGTCGGCCACGCCGCTCCGGATTGTTCTCGGCGCGACGGCGAGCATCGTTGGCCGATGCATCCACGAGACGGATCGATTGGAGCGTCGCGTCCCCGTTGAGCGACAACGCTCGCTCGGGATCCTCGCCAAAAACAAATCCGCCCAGCAGCTCGGCGCCCATGCTCTCAATGCGATCGCGATTCACGCGCTGAAATCGGGTTGGGTTGGCAAACGTGATCCGAACTATGGCATCGCTCAACTGATGCCGGAACCCAATGAGCTGCACCGTAGACTGCACAAGGGACGGTACGACGTTGTTCACCGTGAAGCCGCCTTCAACACCAAGCAACGTTTCAGGCGTAAGCTCTGGATTGGGAATGAACCGGTCAAGCGCCCCCGAGTACAACTCGCGCAGCGCCGGAAAGCGCGAACGTTGACTGGCGCTGACATGCACACGTGTACGCATGTTCAACTCGTGCGACACGCCAACTCGCCAGCCGGTGTTGTCGAACTCGCTCTGCCTTGGCGTGCGTCCGCCCGTCTCAGGCGTACCTGACCGATCATAAACGACGCCGCCCGCGACGCGTGTACGCAGTCCGAGCGGTGCGTCCACTTCAAGGCCGCTGCTCATGAGCGACTGCCGATAGTCCACGGGTGCGGCGGGTGACAGCGTCTCTTCATAGCGCACATCCGCGCTCGTGATACTGGCGCGCACCGTCGCTGCACCGAGCGAATGTGTGAGCAGTGCGCGGGCCGTGAACGTGCGCTCATCGCCGAGCTCTTCGCCGATCACATCGCTGTACGTGCGATCATTGAACGATTCGATTCTGATCCGACCGTTGTTCACTCCCACTCCGACATCGAGCGAACCGAACCCAAACGGTGATGAAAACAATCCGGTGCTGGCCGAGAGCATGGCCATGCTGCGGCGTGCCAACGGATAGCGCCACAAGCGTGGCGAAGTGAGGTGTTCTTCGGGCGGTACGCCTCGTGCCGCGTCATATCCTGAAACCATGAAGCCAACCGAACGACCCGTTGCATTGGACCAGCGGAGGGACGCAAAGCCATCGGACTGCTGCAGGTCAGTTCCGGTTCGCAGACCGTCCTGTTGCGTGGGATCGATGGCGCCACTTGGCAGTGCGACACCATCACGCTGGCGATGCGCTCCGCCCGCACGCAGTGAGAGTACGCCACCCGCGACGTCGGCAATCCGCCGACCGTAGCCAACTGTACCCACAGTCGCCCCGAACTGGTCGATGCCAGCGCCGGCCGTAAGCTGTCCACCTGACGGCTGCGCCGACGGATCATGCGAAATTTCGATGGAGCCACCGAGTGTATTGGGGCCATTGAGCAGCGAGGCAAGACCGCGCACAATCACCATGCGCTCCGAGCCGGTCAGCGGAATGAGCGATGGATCAGTGCGGTGATCCCAGCCCAGCGACATGGGCACGCCGTCCATGAGCACCGCGGCTTGACGGGAATCCGAACCACGCACGGAGATTTCGCTTTCGCCTCGTGAGTTCTGGCGGATCAGCACAAAGGGCGATTCGCGGAGTGCCTGATCCAGCGTCGGTGCGGGCGAGACACGCAGTGCGCTGGGTTTGATGATTACCGACGCGGCGCCACCCACCACACCCACTTCACGCGCCGCGCTCACGCTCACGGTACTGATTTGCAGACCAGCCGTGTCCGCGCGCGTCGAGTCACGCCGTACCTGCGCCTCGAGGGCAGAGGCGACGACAATAAGCGACATCAAACCGGAGAAACACACCGCACAGCGCATGGCGAGCAGACGAATGGACCGGGGCAGTCGCTCACGGCGCACGAGCGATCGATGACAGACAAGCGAACCCTGCCGACGAACGAACGTTCCCCGTCAGTAGACGTGCAAAACTCGCGATATGTTGTGTTTCAGCGAAAGCCCCGTCCGACAAGACACATCCCGATGTGCCGCTTCGCTTGCATCACTACGATTTGCGGCGCTCTTCAATACGAGAGACAGCCTGCGCCGCCATCCGCTGGAGATACGCCAGTTCGTCGGCGCTGAACTTTCGCTCTGCAAGGCCGACAACGCACAGGTTGCCGAGCACAAAGCCGCGCGATGAGATCAGCGGCACGCCGGCGTAGCAACGCACACCATCCTGAACCACCAACGGATTGTCTTTATGGTGCGGGTCGGTCAGTGCATTCTCCACGACGTACGCACCTCTCGTACGCACTGACGTGGCACAGAACGACCATTCCACGGGATGTCCGCCAGTCTCGCCCAGCCACAGGCCGTTCAAGCCGTGTGATCCTGCCACGTGCAGTGCTTCGTCCAGCACCACGCTGATGAGTGAGACGGGCAGGCCGAGGTGCGTGGCGGCCTGCTCCGCGACGTCCTGCAGAATCGGATCGATTCCGTCGGCGAGCAGATCGAGATCCGCAATCTCCTGCAAACGCTGCGCCGAGTACATTGGATCGCTGCTCATGATGTCGCCCGTTGTGCAAGCGTGCGCTCGCGTTCGGCCAGCCGGTAGTACGTGCGCATGCGAATTTCGATGGAACGTGCGACCATGGCTGCCGCTCCACCTTGCGCGGCCAGCGCGTCAGCGACTCGTCCGAGCGGAACGCCCGGCCCGACCCGACCGGGAAGCAGCAACGCCTCCACACACGCCGCCTTCCAGAGCGTCTCCGCCATGGCGGCGCCAAACACGCGCTGCAAGGCGGCACGCGCGTCGTCTTCCGTTGGTTCGGTAAGGTTGTACCCGGGAATCACTGGCAGCGAAGCGGAGAGGGATGTGTCGAACGTGCGCAACAGCCAGACGATTAATTGCACGCTGGCGAAACGAAAGCGCCCTGCTGCGTCCTTACAGCTGACGCAACCAGCTCAGCTTGACGACCAGCGAGTTGGCGTTGGGAAGTCCACCGTCGATTGTGGCTCGGCGATCGTTGTACGCTGCACGTACAACCGAGTGAACGGGATCACCGCGTCAACGGGGCAAGGCGTGGCGTGAACAACTACATCGCCTGCACCTGAATGCCGCGCTCCGCCAGCATTTGCAGATACTGCTCGGCTGGAATGCATTCGTCCGGCGTGTGCACACCGGGACGGACCACACCCATAGCCTGCAACTGCGCGGTGATGGACAGCGTGAAGCCTGTAGTCTGCATCATCGCGGTGAGTCCGTTGGCCTCATCGTAGCGCGCGACGAGCTGCCATCCGCGCTGTGCATCCTTGCCATCCTTCTTGCCGGTGACCACCACACGCAGCGCGACGAGGTCCTTGCCCCCGGGCTTGCGCAGCTTTTCGCCAGCGACTTTCACGAAGACATCACGCGGCACCACCTGCTGTCCCTTCACGTCGACCGGATCAAGGGAGAGCAAGCCAAGATCACGGATCGCCTCCATGATCTTTGCATGTCCGGGGTAGCGAAGCGTCTTGTACTCCATGTTTGGAATCTTGCCTTCATAGCGGAAGGCCATGGTGGACAAGCCGCCGGCCGTATGGAACGCTTCGAGTTCGCCCACTGGTTCGGGGAACTTCACCGTCTCGAGTTCCGACAGCGCCGTCCTGGTGACGCGCCGACCGTCGCGCACGACCAGCGATTCCGTGGTGTAGTAGTCCACCACACCTTCAAGCGAATACACGATCTGGTAGTTGAGCGGCGGTAGCGGCGTTTGCGGCAGTCCGCCCACGTACAGCTTGACGCTCTGCACCGAGTCGAGCTGCGAAATGCCAAGCTGCGCAATGATATTGACCATTCCCGGCGCGAGACCGGTATCCGGCACCACACTCACGCCTTTGGCCTCGGCGTCTGCTTCGAGCGCCTTTTGTTGCAACACGATCTCGGTATTGCCACCGAGGTCCGTGAAGTGCACACCGCACTCCACGGCAAGCTGCGCGAGTGGGAAGTTGAAGTAATACGGAATGGCGCTGCAGACGGCGGTGCATTCACGCATGAGGGCGCGCACTGCGTCGTGATTGCGCACGTCAACTTCGGTGGTGTGC
>JBGTOG010000087.1:0-7124 GCA_041742675.1 Gemmatimonadaceae bacterium
GGACGCGATACAGCCAGGACTGGGCCAACAGCCAATCGCGCTTCACGGTGGCCTCGGAGATACCAAGGGCGAGCGCAGTTTCCGGGATCGACAGACCACCGAAGTACCGGCACTCGACCACACGACAGGGGCGCGGATGCAGCGCCTGCAAGCGTTGCAACGCGGTTTCGAGATCCCACAGACGATCCAGTACCGTGTCGTGCGGATCGTGGTGCGGTGCGTTCATGGCATCCGCGCGCTCGATTGAAATGACGCCCGCTCCGTCTCCACGCTTTCCAGCGCGTCCTCGACGCGCATAGTTGCTGAGAATCTGCCGGGTCGCACGCGACGCGACCGCAAAAAAATGGGCCCGATCCGCCATCGGCAGCCCTGCTGCACCATTGAGTCGCAGATACACTTCGTTGACGAGCGCGGTCGTGCCAAGGGTATCATCGCCGCTCCAGCGCCGTCGCTGACGTCGCGCCACGACACGCAGTTCGTCATACACCAGCGAGAAGAGCCGGGCTCCCGCCGGCGCGTCACCATTGGCCCAGCGATGCAGCAATTCCGTGACGGCGTCGTCGGGCAGACTGCCGCTGCTCATGAAACCACACGTGTACCCATGCCCAAGACTGTCCACCGTGTGGTGGACATGGCAAGGGGGCGTCAGCGAAGCCGATGCACCAGGCATCGGCCCGCCGTATTGCCGTACAGTTTCGATCAGGGCTCGCTCAGTCAGGCGCGTGCGATGGCACGCTTCCGGCGCGCGATCCAACCCAGCGAGAGCAGACCCGCGTACAGCCCTCGGCGACAGACACGATGCCCGGGGCCGCCACTCCTCCGAGGTTGAACGAGTCGAACAAGCCGCTGTGGAAGCCAACGTGCAGCATTCGGGACTCCTGACAGAATGGAAGGGAGAGACGCGGTCATGGCCCACATATGCTCTCACCCGCTTTCCGCCCAAACCGGCTCATTTTCTTCAACCGCGCAAGAACCCGCTCCGATGATTCTGCTGCGCAGACTAAAAACTGAGATGCAGCGCGATGGCTGCTGGCCGGTGTCGATAGGCAACGTGTTCGATGCTACGCATGTCCCGTTTCGGTCGCGGGTGAGCCTGTTTCGTGGGTTTTGGGGTGTTGCGGTGTGAGCACCCTGCTCTCCAAACCCCATGAACGGAGAATGACCGATGACCCGAACTCTCGCCGCGTTGAGCCTGCTTGCGCTCGCCGCTTGCACCGACACCGCGCCAACCGCGTTTACGCCGACCAACGACGCTACCGCCTCTTTCAACAGAAGCGCCGGCCAGTCGGCAGGCGCCGTCTACACATCCACCAATGACGCGATCGCCAACGAAGTGATCGTGTTCCAGCGGAGCGCCGATGGACGCCTCAGCCAGCGCTCCGACGTGTCAACGGGCGGCACCGGCAGTGGTCTCAGTAATCTGGGATCGCAGGGAGCTGTTACGCTGTCACAAGATGGTCGCTGGTTGCTGGTCACGAACGCCGGCAGCAACGATGTCAGCGTCTTCCGGGTGAACGGCACGACACTCACGCTGACTGATCGTGAACCGTCTGGCGGCACGTTCCCGGTGAGCGTGGCGATTCGGGGATCCGTTGTTTACGTGCTCAACGCCGGCGCGCCAAACAGCGTGCAGGGCTTCACGCTGTCGCAGGACGGTACGCTGAGTCCACTGGTCGGTGCCACACAACCGCTCAGCGCCGCGATGACGGGACCGGCGCAGGTCTCCATCGACCCGCGAGGCACTCGGCTTGTCGTCACGGAGAAGGCGACAAACCTCATCACGACCTACCCCCTATCGAAGACCGGGCAGATCGGGACCGGTGTGTCGACGCCATCAGCCAGTCCAACGCCGTTTGGCTTTGCGTTCGACAATCGCGGCCGCCTTGTGGTGTCCGAAGCTGTTGGCGGCGCGGCCAATGCGTCTGTACTGTCCACATACGCGATTGCCGATAACGGATCGCTGCAGGTGATCAGCGCGTCCGTGCCGACGTTGCAAACGGCGGCGTGCTGGGTGGTGATTACCAACAACGGTCGCCTGGTATTCACCACCAACACCGGTAGCGGCAACGTGTCAGGTTTCGAACGCAGCCCGGACAACAGTCTTGAGCTGCTGGCGTCGGTGGCCGTCAACACGGGAGCTGCCAGCCGGCCGCTCGACATGGCACTAAGCCGCAATAGCCAGTACGCCTACGTTCTCGCGCCCGGCAACAACACCCTGCGCCCGTATACCGTAAACGCGAACGGAACGCTCAGTGGACTGGGCCCGGTGGATGACATTCCGGGGAGCGCGTACGGACTCGCGGCGCAGTAAAAAACCGCGGACGCGCGAAGCATGCACGGCCCTGAACCGTGGGTTCAGGGCCAGCCTGCATCACGACGTCACCAATGCATACGCCAACTTCCGACGCTCGCGTGGATCTCTTTCTGATCCCATGCGGCCAGTTGGCCCGCGACGCATGCGTGTCCAGGCACGCTGCGAACGCGTTCGGCTTCTGCCCGCTGCCGCACACGCGACGGGATGCTGCGCGACCACGGCCACGTGGAATCGACGACGGGCGTGGCGTAGGCGAAGTGACGCTCGGGTGAGGCCAGCGGCAATGCAGGCGGTGGCGCGTCCTGGGTCGACGACGTGTCGCTGAGGGTCGAGTCGCTGCCGATCGCGTTGCTGCGGGGACGTGTCCGACGGGGATGTGCGCCCCGCCGCTCACCGTTCGTCGAACTCCGGTGGTTGTTCATCCGGATCGGCGGGGAACAGGCGCATGAGCTGGGCGTCCGACTGTCGTCCGTCAATGTACAAGCGGGCGACGGTTGGCGACGCGCCGAGGTACGATGCGCCGGCCGCACCGGGGTTGATGATGAGTCGCCTGGCCGCACGCGTGATGAGCGGCTGACGCGTGTGACCGTAGACGATCACGTCGGCGTGCATGTACGCGGAGACGATGCGGGGAGGATCGGGGCGCTCCAGTTCCTGCCCATGCGTGACCACCACGCGCACCTGCTCGATGAGTTCATCGATGCGCGGTTCAACGCCCGCCGTGCCCGTGGGATCAGCGTCACCCTGCACTGCGCGCACGGGTGCGATGGCGGCGAGGGCGAGCAGGACATCGGCACCTCCGATGTCACCCGCATGCAGAATGAGATCAACGCCGCGCAGGGCGATGAGCACTTCCGCGCGCACGAGGCCGTAGGTGTCCGAGATGAGGCCGATTATGCGCATGAGGAAAGCTACGCTGACCAATCCGAAATTTTGTGTGTGAGGCATATCATGACACCTAACCGGAGTCTGTCTGCCACGTCGATTGGAACCATCCGACCCTGCGGAGCCCGTGCCCACGGTCCCGATTCCCGCCGCGCTTCTGGATGAGGTGGTGAAGGGGCCGATGTCGGCGGCCGAGGTGCAATCGGTCTGCCTGTCGTTCAAGACGGCCCTGATCGAGCGCGCCATGGGGGCCGAGCTGAGCCATCATCTGGGTATCGCGAGGGCGAGACGCGGCCCGCGCACCAGACGAATGATCGCAATGGGAGCACCGGCATGACGGTGCGCGAGATCCAGGGCTTCCTCGCGGAGCAGTACGGCACGACGGTCTCGCCGGAGTTCAGCAGCAGTGTCACCGACGAAGTCCTGGCTGAGGTCACGGCGTGGCAGCAGCGCCCGCTCGAGCCGATGTACCCCGTGGTGTTCTTCGATGCGATGCGCGTCAAGATTCGCGACGATGGCATCGTCCGCAACAAAGCGGTCTACCTCGCGCTGGGCGTGCTCCCCAAAACACGCGGCCTCTTCCCGAATGACGAGACGGCGTGCAAGCTGCTCTGGCTCGCGATCGAGAACATCCGCACGCACCCGACCGGATCGGCCCATCACTGGAGTGAAGCCATGAACCAGCTTGCTGTGTTTTACGGTGACCGCTTTTCGCAACACCCGGCCTGACCCCTCGCCTCACACGCAAAATTTCTTACACGTCCACGACGGCTTCTCCCAGGCAGCTTATCAAAGCAGACAGCTCGTCACGTTGAATCGCGCTATGAGAAGTCGACAAATGAACCGGGGCACATGATGAGCTTACGCTTCGATCTCGGCAACGGTGTTACTGCTATTGTTTTGTCAGACCAGTCAAAGCCTTCGCCGTCGGGCATGAGGTCGCACGTTAGTCGCGCGGGCTGCATCCTGCAGCAACGAGCGGTGCTCTCCCTCGCCCTGCTCACCACGATTTCCGCCTGTGCTGAGCGCACGTCCGCAAATCCGAGCAAGACCATAACGGACTCTGCCAGCGTAAGCATTGTCACCAGCATGCGCAGCGTGTGGGGCGACAGCGCGGCGCGCATTGAGTCCATGCCTCTGCTGCGCATCGGTGCAGAAGAAGCCGGGCCGCATCAGTTCAGTTTTATCGGCCCGGCGTTGCTGCTTGAAGGCGGCCGCCTTGCGGTCGTAGAGCTATCAGTCAACGAGGTGCGTGTCTTCGATTCGTCGGGCACGCATCTGCGGTCGTTTGGTCGACGAGGTCGTGGACCGGGCGAGTTCGGGGTGATCTCCGCACTCCATCCCAAGTCGATTGATTCGCTGTTCGCGTATGATCAGACTGAGCGACGCATTACGATTCTTCCGCTTGAGAACGGGGAGGTCAGGACTGTGAGCGTTGAAGAACTGCCGACTGTACGCGGCCGCTTTTTTACTCGGCGTTCGTCGACCGCGACGCGAGGCTATGGGTGGGTTCATCTGGCTGGCCATCACGCGACCCGTCGTCCCGACATTGGAGCGTCTTTGCCGAGAACGGCACGTGGCTTGGGGATGTCCAAGCGCCCCCGCAACTGCGCGTTGTCGACAGTCGCGGCGACATTGTGCTTGGCATCTGGCAGGAAGATGGTGAAGCGCCGTTTGTGCACACGCATCGGCTTCTTCGGCCCTAACCGCTCGCACACCTGCCGCGCGGGCAAGGACAATACATGCCTTTTCCTCTCTATGCCGGTGGGAGGGCGAGCCTGCCACAGGGTGCGAGCTTCTCGCGCTAACTTGGTCCAAGGCTTATACTTAAACCTCGCGCTGTTGCGCTGAGTCTCTCGGGAGACCGCCTCCGCCATGATTGCGGACCGGCGTCCCGTAACGCGGTCATGAACGACCGCTGCACCCCGCATTCCATGACTGAGAAGTCCTCCAGCCAGAGACTCATCGAACGGCGGCGCTCTGCCGTCCCGAACGGCGTGGGGATGTTCAATCCGGCCACTGCGGCTCGGGCCTACGGCGCGACCATCATTGATGTCGACGGCCGCGAACTCATCGATTTTGCTGGCGGCATCGGGGTGGTCAACGCTGGACATTGTCCACCCCCTGTTGTTCAGGCCATCCAGGAACAGGCCCAACGGTTTCTGCACGTGAGCTTCAACGTGGCCACCTACGAGCCGTACGTGGCACTGTGCGAAAAGCTCAATGCGCTGCTGCCACACGGTGGGCCCACCAAAACCATGCTCTGCAGCACCGGTGCGGAAGCGGTGGAAAACGCCATCAAGATCGCGCGACAAGCCACCGGACGGCCCGGTGTACTGTGCTTCACCGACGCATTCCACGGCCGCTCGCTCATGGCGATGTCGCTCACGAGTAAAGTGTCGTACAAACCGGCGTGCGGGCCCTACGCCCCGGAAGTATACCGGCTGCCGTATCCCAACATGTACCGCAGCGCCGATGGGCGCAGCGAGCAGCAGTTCGTGGCGGCCGAGCTGTACCGCCTCGACGAAGCGGTGCACAATCTGGTGGCAGCCCATCAGCTGGCAGCAGTCATTATCGAAATCGTGCAGGGTGAAGGTGGTTTTTACACCGCACCAGCCGGCTATCTGCAGGGGCTGCGCGCCTTCTGCGATCGCCACGGCATCATGCTCATTTTTGACGAAGTGCAGAGCGGTTTCGGTCGGACCGGCGCATGGAGCGCCTACGAGCACTTTGACGTGATCCCCGATATCAGCACGTGGGGTAAGTCGCTCGGCAGTGGGCTTCCGATTGCCGCGGTTATGGGCAAAGCACATGTCATGGATATGGCTGCTCCCAGCAGCATTGGCGGCACGTACATTGGCAGCCCGGTCTGCTGCGCAGCGGCGCTCGCCACGCTTGAGTACATGGAGCAGATCGACATCAACGCGCTTGGTCGTCGCGTGGGCGAGGTCATTCGCGAGCGATTCCTTGCCTGGCAGCGAGCGTACCCGCAAATCGGCGATGTTCGCGGGCTCGGCGCCATGATGGCGCTGGAGTTCGTGCACGACAGCGATCCGCATCGCCCTGATGCGAACCTCTGTCACGAGCTCATGCTCGGCTGTGCCCAACTCGGCCTGATCGTTATCCCGGCCGGCACTCACAAAAACATTCTGCGCGTGCTCTGTCCGCTCGTGATTGAAGACGCGCTGCTGCATCGGGGGCTCGACATCATTGAGTCTGAACTGGCGCGCCTCTGCGCGCGTCCCGAGCCCCAGCTCGTCACGCACTGACTGCGCGTCATCTGGCGGTGTCGCGAATCGCGCGGCACGGCCACCACGCAGCATTCTCGAAATCCAAGGCAGGACATGCAGCCCTTTTCCATCGCCGGTGTTCAGATGCGCGTCAGCGCCGCGGCGCCAAACGTGGCCGCCATGCTGCACAAGCTGGACATCCTGATGAACATTTATCCATGGGTGGATATGGTGATCTTCAGTGAGCTGTGCGCCTACGGACCACTCACATACCACGCGCAGCCGGTGCCCGGTGAGTTCGAGCAGCAAATGTGTGCCGCCGCAGCCAAGCACGGCGTGTGGTTGCTGCCGGGCAGCGTGTTCGAGCGCCGAGACGGCCTGATTTTCAATACCGCCAGCGTCATCAATCCGTCAGGCACGGTGGTGGCGCGCTATCGAAAGATGTTTCCGTTTTATCCATACGAAGTGGGCGTCACACCCGGTTCGGAGTACTGTGTGTTTCCTGTACCCGGTGTCGGCACGTTCGGGGTGAGCATCTGCTACGACATGTGGTTTCCAGAAACCTCACGCACTCTCGCGGTCATGGGGGCAGAGGTCATCCTGCACCCCACGCTCACGGGCACGATTGACCGTGACATTGAGCTCAGCATTGCCCAGGCCACCGCGGCCACGAACCAGTGCTTTTTCTTCGACGT
>JBGTOG010000147.1:0-2043 GCA_041742675.1 Gemmatimonadaceae bacterium
CAGGCGCGCAAACTCCCCGCGGCACGACGCGTCTTAGTGCGGCGCGGCACCGCCGGCGCACGCCTGCAGGATATCGCCGCCGAAGCGGAGGTCACCCAGGCCATGGTGCACTACTACTTCAAGAACAAAGACGCCCTCGCCGAACGCGTCTTTCTTGATGTGGCCCGCACCATGACCGCGGCGCTCGTGGGCGGCGCACCCTCGCTGAACGACAGTCTGGAAGCACTGATTGAGCGCCTGGTCACGGCGTACATCGATACGGTGCGACAGGCCCCGTTCATTCCGGGCTATCTGCTCGCCGAGGCGCAGCAACAGCCCGAGCGGCTCGATCGACTGGTAGACGCCGCCCTCGGTACCATGCCTTCGGTTATGGCCGCCATGATGTTGGCGCATGTCGAGCAGGAGGTTGCGCGTCGCATGGCCGACGGCACCCTGCGCCCCATGACGGCGCGCCAACTGCTCGTGAACGTCATGGCGCTCGCAGCCTTCCCCTTCGTGGCGCTGCCAGTGCTTCGCGTCACCTTCGGCTTCAACGACGAACAGTTCGCGGAGTTTATCGACGAACGGCGTCGCGAGCTGCCCTCCTTCATCATTGCTGCCCTCCGGCCATGATCGCGATCCCGCCGCTTCACATGCTCCGTCGCATCGCCCGTCGTGCGCTACCGCTGCTTCTGCTCAGCATTCCCGCGGCGCTGGTGGCTCAATCACCCGATACGCTCACGCTGGGTGCACTGCACCGTCTGGCGCAATCGAACGACCCGCGTGCGACACAATCCACGCTGCTGCGGCAACAAACCACCGCAACGCGCGAAACCATTCGTCGCGAATGGCTGCCCGCCTTCAGCGCGCATACAAGCGGACAGTACCTGTCCGACGTCGCTTCAGTAGGAAACCTGCCGGGCATAGGGCCCGTGGGTCCCCTCAATCATCAATACGACGCGTATGTGACGCTGCGGCAGCCGCTGCTCGATCCCACACGACGTGCGCGTCTGACGCTCGAAGACGAGCGGCTGGCCGAATCGGAAGCGGTGTTGCACACCACGCTGTATGCGCAACGTGCGCATGTGAACGACGCATTCTTTGCCGTGCTTCGGCGTCGCGTAGAACAACAGGTGCTGCGCACCGCCATCGACGACCTCACCGCTCGGCGCCGCATGGTGCAGTTGCGTGTGGAGGCCGGCGCCGCGCTGACCAGCGAATCGCTGCAACTCGATGCGGAACTTCTGCGGCGCGGCCAGGCACTTGAGGAAGCGCGTACCGAGGAAATGATCGCGCTGGCGCAGCTGCAGCAACTTACCGGACAACAGGTGTCAGCGGGCGCCGTCCTGCTTATACCAACTGATAGCACAACGCCATCCGTCGCTGACCGATCACGCCCGGAATACACACAGTTCGACCGCAGCCGCCTCGTGCTTGAGGCGCGCGAATCCGTCGTCTCGGCGATGGAGCGTCCGCGACTCTCGCTGATCACGCGCACGGGCTATGGTCGGCCGGGGCTGAATGCGCTTGGTCGTTCGTTTGACAGTTATGTGTCCACGGGCGTGCAGGTGGAGTGGACGCCGTGGAACTGGGGCGCTACACGTCGCGAGCGAAGTGTGTTGCGTACGTCTCAGGAAATCCTGGCGTCCCATGAGCTGGCGTTCACGCGCACCATTGAACGCGCGGCGCTCGCCGATCGTGAGCGACTGCAGACCTTGCAGCAACTGGCCGCCGCCGACGACAGCGTGCTGGCGCTGCGCGAGCGAATCCTCGCCGAAGCGCGACAGCGCTACGACGAAGGCGAACTCACGACAGCCGACTATGTCACCCGCGCCAACGAACATCTGCTGGCGACCCTCGATCGCGAAATCCGCCGCATTCGTGTGGCGGAGACGCGCGTCCGCTATTTCACGACCATCGGTAAGGAGCTGCCGTGATGTCGCCATCTCTCCGCAGGCCACACCGTACGCTGAGGTGGCTGGTCGCCAGTACTGTGTTGCTCACGGCCTGCTCTACCGATGCGGTCCCCGACGCCAGCGGAAACTTTGAAGCAGATGAAGTGCT
>JBGTOG010000164.1:0-3820 GCA_041742675.1 Gemmatimonadaceae bacterium
CCCTGGCAAGCAGATCGACACGGACTTGCATCGCTTCAAACAGTTTATGGAGGCGGGCACGATCGCTTCGACGCACGGGCAACCACGCGGAGAAGCACAGCAGGACGATTACCACGAGGAACAGTCGGAAGCGGAGCACGAGAGTGCGAACGTACACGTGCACGCGGGCTTGAACGCGCCCGTTGCTGCTGCGGGAGTGTCCGCATGAAAGCCGTCTGCTTTTCAGGACTTCGTGATATCACAGTGGAAACGGTGCCGGATCCGGAGATTATTCTCCCCACTGATGCCATCGTGCGCGTCTCGAGCACCGCCATCTGTGGGAGCGATCTGCATCTGTACAATGGCTACAATCCGGCCATGAAAAAGGGTGACATTCTCGGCCACGAGTTTATGGGCGAGGTCGTCGCCATCGGACCAGCGGTCAAGAAACTCAAGGTCGGCGACCGCGTGGTTGTGCCGTTCAACATTGCCTGCGGCGCCTGCTATTTCTGTGAACGTGATGAGTTCTCGGCGTGTGAGCTCAGCAATACCAACGCTGTGGAAGCGGCGATGCTGCTCGGCTATCCGGCGGCGGCGTTGTTTGGCTATTCGCACATGTATGGTGGATATGCGGGCGGGCAGGCGGAGTACGTGCGCGTGCCGTACGCTGATGTCGGGCCGTTGGTCGTCCCTCAGGGCATTCCTGATGAACAGTTGCTCTTCCTGAGCGACATCCTGCCCACGGGCTACATGGCCGCAGAGAACTGCGACATGCGACCTGGTGCGACTGTAGCGATTTGGGGGGCAGGGCCGGTCGGTATCATGGCGGCACTGAGCGCACAACTACTCGGCGCCGAACAGGTGATTTGCATTGACGAAGTACCGGAACGTCTGGAGCTGGCGTCCACGCGATGCGGCGCGCAGACCATCAACTTCGCCGAGTGCGATGACGTGGTGGAGCGCATCAAGGAGCTCACGGGTGGTCGCGGACCTGACTCCGTGATCGACGCCGTCGGTCTTGAAGCGCATGGCACGGGGCTCATGGAGCTGTACGATCGCACCAAGCAGGCGCTGCGATTGCAAACGGATCGTCCCAATGCGCTGCGCGAAGCGATTCAGGCCTGTCGTCCCGGTGGCACCGTCTCAATACCGGGAGTGTACGCCGGCATCATCGACAAGATGCCCATGGGCGTGGCGTTCGGCAAAGGACTGACGTTCAAGATGGGACAGACACACACGCACAAGTACATGCAACCGCTGCTCGATCACGTGCTCAAAGGTGACCTTGATACAAGCTTTATCATATCACACCGTATAGGTCTCGACGGCGCGCCGGATGCGTACAAGGCCTTCAATGACAAGCACGATGGATGTACGAAAGTGGTGATGAAACCGGTGGCGGCGTAGCGGTTGGCTTCATCGGCGCGGCGGAGTCCAACGACCGTTGCTCCGCCGCGCAGATGAATTGTGCTCATGGCCGCTCCGCCGACATTGAGCGCAACCAGAACGGCGCCGCGGTGAGGTAGGTTGGATCGACGATCCCCCAATACGCTGGCTTTCCCTGCAACTGGCGATCAAAGAGCAGCGGCCAGTTGGAGCGCACAATTGGGTGGGTATTCAGCCAGCTGCTATCATCCGATGGACCCCACATGGTCACCGTGCTGATGTTCGCCGAGTACTTTCGGAAAATGTCAAACATGTCGCGATACACTTCCCCCTGCCGAATCAGACGCTCGGCAGGTGCGACATCCCACTTCGTGGTGTCATCATCGTACAGCGTGACATCGAGCTCAGTGATCTCCTGATCAACGCCTAACGGAATGAATCGCTTGATCGTTGCTTCCATATTGGCGAGTGTCGGGCGTGTCAGCGCGTTGTGCATCTGATGGCCGACAGCATCCACTGGCACTCCCTGCGCTTTGAGCTGCGACACCAGTCGATACAGCGCTTCACGCTTTGCGGGTAGATCCGTGTTGTAGTCGTTGATGACGAGCTTCGCGGTTGGCAGCTCCTCGCGGGCAACGCGGAACGCCCGCTCGATGAACTCCGGTCCGATCACGTTGTACCAGGGTGAGCGGCGAAGACCGTCGGGCTGCGCTGCGTCGATGACCTCGTTGACGACATCCCACACGGCGATCTTGTTTCCGTAGTAGCGCGCAACGGTGCGAATATGCGTTTCCAAACGCGACAGCAGCAGCGCTTTATGTGCAGGCGACGCCGTAAGCGGTTGCCCCGCAGCGTCGCGGAACACCCAGGCAGGCACCTGCGAGTGCCATAAGAAGGTGTGACCGCGCACCTGCAGCCCGTTTTGCTGGGCAAAGTTTACAAGTCGATCGGCGGCAGCGAAGGTGAACTGCCCCTCCGTGGGCTGCAACGCGTCCCACTTGAGCGCGTTCCCAGGCGTGAGGGAGTTGAAATGGCGCAGTACCAGCGCGCCGTGCGGGGTGTCCACCATGCCCGGATGCATGGCCGTGCCCATCTTGAAGTGTGGGGCCAGCACCGTCTTCAGTGCCGGGATGTTTTCCTGAACCGGCGTTTCGGCGCGAGCGAGCGCAAAGTCATCCAGCAGATACGCCGCCGTGCCCGTCGACGAAGCGATCTTGATCCGTGCGAACGTGACGGTTGTGGGAAGCGCGTAGGTCCCCTCAAGCCGTGTCCAGCCGGTGCTCGTCACCGGTGTGACACCGACGATCTGCTCGAATTGACTGGTCAGGCCTGGAGCTCGCCACTCCATCGTGATTCCGAGCGACGTTTCAGGCGCACCAGCTGGCAGTCGTAGCCACACCGTGTACCGGAAAAACACGCCCGGCGTAGCCAGCGCCAACACATTGACTCCCGCCCCTTGCCACGAGGCGCTTCGATTGGTCACCAGTAGCCCGTTGTTGCCGGTACGTGCTGCAGTGGCACTCACGGCCACCGACTCGCCGCCGGACGGCGTCCATCCCTGCACACCGCCCTCAAAGCCACTGCTCGATACATCGAATGTGGCCGGCGCGACGATGGCAACCGTTCCCGCCGAGTTGGTTCTCGCTGAGACGGTGGGCGGAGCGATGCGCAGCTCGCCATCGGGCAAGAGGTCCCATGAGGTGGTGCCTCTGCGTCGCACCGAAAAACGCAGCGGTGACATGTGCGACGGCAGTGTCGCGGCATCGTAGCGCAACGTGACGGTCACAGGTGCTGCAAACGTTGTGGTGGCCGGCCCGATGTTCCACGAGCTACCGGCGACGAGTCCCGGATGTGCGGGCGGCGCCGTGTTGCGGACAACGGAGATGGCCGTATTGGAGGCAAGTGCGCCAGCGGGAATGACGAGCGTGATGGCGCTGTCAGCGGATGTGATTGTACCGCCCGCGGCGCCGATCACGCCGCCCTCGCCCACCGTGATGTTGACGGTACCAGACCGCCCCTCGCTCGCCGCGGTCACGACCGCCGTGCCCGGTGCGATTGCGGTCAGCAGTCCAGTAGAGTCGACCGCGGCGATCTCAGGTGCGCTCGTGGTCCACGCGACAGTGCGACCGGTGAGCGCATTGTTCAACGAGTCGCGTGGCGTCGCGACGAGCGTGAGTGTCTGGTTCGGCACGAGCGGACCGGCGGGCGTCGATACCACTACCGATGCGACAGGCGCCGGCGTTGGCGCGGCGACAGTGATCGTCGCGGTGCCCTGCCGTCCTTCGCTCGTCGCGGAAATCGTGGCCGAGCCCACGCTTACTCCAGTCACGCGTCCAGCGGTGTCAACGGAGGCCACCTGCGGTGCATTGCTGCTCCACGCGATCACGCGCCCACTCAACGCGCCGCCCGACGCATCGCGTGTCGTGGCGGCCAGTGTCAGTGACTGACCAATCAC
>JBGTOG010000173.1:0-2537 GCA_041742675.1 Gemmatimonadaceae bacterium
ATTGGCGCTGTGGCGCGCGTGTCAGATGCATCGACGCGGCCGCCGCGCGATACGCGGTCGAATGATCGTGGCCGCACGCGCGACGAACGCACTGAAGCGCCGCGTGCGAGTGCGCCCAAAGCTGCTGAACCACAGGCGGCTGCGGCGAGCGAGCCGGATACCATTGGTTTGGGTGGTGAGAAGCTCACCCGCGCGGAAGCGTTTGATCTGGTGCAGCGCGCGGTGACCTCACTGGTTTCCGGTGCAGCAACCACAACCGCCGAGAAGGTGCGGCAGAAAGCGTATGCGCTGCTGGGGCGTGATTCGGAGACGCTGGCGGCTCGCATGTTCGAACGCATTCTGCGCGATGCGCATGATGGTGATGTGATCGATTTGCGCCGTCGCGGTGATGGTTATGAAGTCGGCCGCGTGGCGGAGGCAGCGACGATCGCCGAACAGCTGGCCGTGAAGGAAGCCGAGTTGGTGAAGGTGCAAAAGGAAGCGGCCAAGGCGAGCGGTGCATCAGGACCAACTGGACTGGGTACGCGTGGTCGTGTGGCGGGCCGCGGCGGTCGCGGTGGCGCTCGCCCGGGCGGTGCCCCGCCAGAACTGCTGATGGTGGGCGTGGTGAAGTCGGCGTCGTCTCCAGCGGCTCCAGCGACTCCTGTGACAGCGGTAGCGCCGACGGCAGCTGAACAAGCAGCTCCGGCCGAGGCACCGAAGTCAGAAGCCAAGGCGTCGACAAAGAAGGCGGCTGACAAGCCGGCCAAGAAGGCGGCGAAGAAAGCAGCCAGGAAGGCACCGGCAAAAAAGGCGGCCGCAAAGCCGAAGGCTGAGGGGAAGACTGCGGCAAAATCCGCGGTAAAGTCTGAGGCGAAACCAGCGAGCAAAGCTGCAACGAAGGCTCCAGCGAAGTCAGCCGCGAAATCGGCGGGCAAAGCTGCAGCGCCAGCGAAGAAAGCGGCCAAAAAGGCGGCGAAGAAGACCGCTGGCTGACCGACCTGTCGCATACGGCGCTCCGCTGCCGCCCGCGTTTTATGATCGTGATGCGTCGATCGTAGCGCGGGCGCTGTTGGGCGCCGTGTTGCGTTCATCAACAGACAGCGGCGTGACCAGTGGCACGATTGTGGAGACGGAGGCGTATCTCGGTCCGCACGATCCGGCGTGTCACGCGGTGGCCGGTCGTACGCCGCGCACCTGGCATCTCTTTGGCGCGCCAGGGATTGCGTATGTGTACTTCATTTACGGCATGCACTGGTGTGTGAATGCAGTCACGCGCGAAGAGGGATGTGGCAGCGCGGTGCTGATTCGTGCGCTCCAGCCGCTGGAAGGGATCGAGCTGATGCGAGCGCGCCGACCCAAGGCGCGCCGCGATGCCGATCTGTGCAACGGCCCTGGGAAGTTGTGCGCGGCACTGGGCATCACGCGCGCGCACGATGGTCTCTTGCTACAACGCAGCGCGCTCACCGTGCATGAGGGCCGTTACACGAACCACGCGATCGTCGGTCCGCGCGTTGGCATAGCCAAGGCCAGGGACTGGCCGCTGCGCTTTATCGCGGCTACCGATTCAGATACAACGCGTTGAAGAGCAAACGGAAGGTGCCGTACGCCTGAGCGCGATGCTGCGGGCGAAAACCGAACAGCACCGCCGAGCCTCGGCCCACAGGCACCCGCACCATGGCGGCACGTCCGGCGATACTGCTGGCGCCGTCGAGATAACCACTCATCAAGACATCATCAGGCTGCGTGGGATATTGTGCGACGAGTTGCGCGGGTCCGCCGGCGGGGAGTTCGAACGTCACGCTGTTGGTGAAGTACACCGCTGTGGTATCGCTCGCGCCCGTAGCCAGCGGATGGCGTGTATTCACAAGCGTTCGCAAAATCGAGCCAGGGGCGTAGGGTGTTGTGCGTGCGGCCGCAACCGCCGATTGGTCGCCGCCGGGATTGGCTTCACCGGTGCGGTTGCCACCGGCGATGATGCGCAGCGGTGCACCGAGGTGTTCCACCGCGAACTCACTCGCGTGGTCGAGCAGTACCAGCGTTCCGCCGGCGCGGGTGAACGTTGCCAGTGTGGCCAAGCCTGCGTCGCCCAGCCCGCCGGCGTACTGCGCTGGAACGTCGCGCGCCGACATGCCTGATCGCATCTGCGCGAGCGGCATATCGGGTACGACAATCACATCGTACAGCGCTTCCAGCCTGCCAGCGCGCACCATGGAATCGGTGAGCGAGGTAAACGGCACACTGAACTGCTCAAAAATCCAGCGGGTCCACCCTTCGTCCATATTGGCGGTCCACGGCTTGTAGAGCGCAATGCGTGGTGCACGAAGCGCTGAACCGGCTGGCATGCGTGCCAGTGCGTGCAGCTGATGCGCGCAGAGCGGCTCATTGCCCATCACGCGGGCGTTTGGCACGCGATCAAGCACGACGGTGCCTGCAGGCAAGGTTGCGCCGGTCACTGTCGTGATGCTCCCCGAACTCACGCGGGCGCGCACTCCCGCACCAAGCGCGCGCGCGAGCACCGCGTACGCGCGGGTGTCCCGCAGATCGAGGGCCACGGG
>JBGTOG010000214.1:0-13990 GCA_041742675.1 Gemmatimonadaceae bacterium
CGGTGTCGGCGCAGGCACGCTGGCCCCGACGACGCCCGCCGAAACAACGACGGCCCGCGAGTCGCGCGGGCCATCGGGACCTCAGGAGGACTGACCAGACAAGCAGCGACCGATCAGCCAACGACTAACTCTATGCGACGCGGCCTCAACCCGCCAGTTCTTTCAGCAGGTGTCTGGCGATCACAATGCGCTGGATCTCGCTCGTGCCCTCACCAATCTCACCGATCTTGGCGTCGCGCATGAAGCGCTCGACCGGGTATTCCTTGGTGTAGCCGTAGCCGCCGTGGATCTGAATCGCCTTGATCGTCGCGCGCATGGCGAGCTCTGAACAGAAGAGCTTGGCCATGGCGGCTTCCTTGCCGAACGGTTTGCCGTTCTGCGACAGCCACGCGGCGTGATACACGAGATGCCGGCCTGCTTCGAGCTCCGTCGCCATATCGGAGAGCTGGAACTGGATGCCCTGGAAGCTCGCGATGGCCTGTCCAAACTGTTTGCGCATGGACGCGTACTTGAGCGCTTCATCAAGCGCCCCCTGCGCGATACCAATGGACAACGCCGCAATACCGATACGACCGGCGTCGAGCGTCTTCATGAAGTTGATGAAGCCCAGCCCTTCCGTACCAAGCAAATTTTCCGCCGGGACTTCCACATTGTCAAACAACAGCTCGCGCGTATCCGATGCGCGCCAGCCCAGCTTGTCCTCCTTCTTGCCTGACTTGAAGCCGCTCAGCTTGGGGAGCGCATCATCGTGGCCGATGCCCAGCGCCCGACAGGCATCCAGATCACAGGTGTCTTTGGTGAGAATAAACGACGAGATGCCCTTCGATCCCTTGTCCGGATTGGTGACGGCTGTGACGACGAACACCTCACCAACGCCGGCGTGGGTGATGAAGCGCTTTGAGCCATTCAACACATAGTGTCCGTTCTTTCGCACCGCCGTCGTACGCGTGCCGCCAGCATCACTGCCCGCTGATTCCTCCGTCAGTCCGAAACCGCCGAGCACTTTGCCGGCTGCGAGCAACGGCACGTAGCGCTGCCGCTGTTCTGGCGTACCGAAGTACACAATCGGCGAGCTGCCAAGGGTCGTGTGCGCGCTGATCGTAATGCTGTGCGATGCGTCAACACGCGCGAGCTCCTCAATGGCGATCATGAACGCGATGGTGTCAAAACCCGCGCCACCCAGCTCTTCCGCCCACGGAATACCAAGCAAGCCGAGCTCGCCCATGCGTTTGACGTTCTCCCAGGGGAACGTGGAGTCAGCGTCGTGACGCGCCGCTACGGGCGCAACGTGTTCCTGCGCGAAGGCGCGGACCATCTCGCGCACGGCGAGATGCGATTCGGAAAAGTAGAGAGAGTCATCCATAGAAATGACAACCTAGCGCGTGGTCGCAACCGGCGCAGGTTGCACGCGATGCACGATACGCCCGCCCACGAGTGTCATGCTGACGCCATGACCAAGCCAGTCGGCACTCGGCTTGGACGTGAACGGATCGTCGGTGAGCACCGTGAGATCGGCCCAGCGCCCCGCAACAATTACACCGCTTGATCGTTCGTTGAATGTCGCCCACGCAGCCCACGTACTGTAGGCCCGCACCGCCTCCTCGATCGTGAGACGTTCGGCCGGAATGAGTGCGGGGCCGGGCTGCGCCGTGGTATCCTGACGCGTCACCGCTGCGTACAGGCCGTACCACGGTGAGATACCGGAACCCGGGAAGTCACTACCGAAGGTGATGTGCGCATCGGCCCGCCGAAGCGTGCGCCAGGCGTACGCGCCCAGTACGCGCGTCGGCCCGAGCCGAGCCTCGGCCCAGGGGGCGTCTTCTACGGCGTGCGGTGGTTGCATGGACGCCACCAGTTGCAGCGACGCGACTCGGCCCGCGTCGACGGGCGTGAGCACCTGTGCATGTTCTATGCGATGCCGCAACAAACGCGTGGCTGACGACGAGCGCATTACACCTTCAAGGAAGTCAATCGTCTCCCGATTCCCCGCATCGCCAATGGCGTGAATTGACGCCTGGAATCCGGCGCGCATGAGTGCCGACACGACCGCAGTATCGAATCCGTACCCGCTGCCGCTCACGCCACGTGAACCTGGTTGGTCGGCATAGTCATCGAGCAACCGGGCGCCACGCGAACCAAGGGCGCCATCGTAGTAGGCTTTGACACTGCGCATTGTGAGGTACTGCGACGTGCTGGTATCGGGGCCGCTTGAGGTCCACCAGCGGGCGAGCGCGGTGTCGCGCGCCGACAGCATGGCATACACGCGAATTGGCAGCGAGCGACGCTCGGCGAGCTGGAGATAGGCCTCCAGATGCAGGGCATCAACCCCCGCGTCGTGCACCATGGTGTAGCCGGCGCGTGAGAGCGAATCGAGCGCACGCCGGAGATTGGTTCTGGCCTGATCAAGTGAGAGCGGAGGCACGACCGAATCCAGCGACGCGACGGCGCGATTCAGCGCGATGCCCGTCAGCTCGCCCGTGCGGCTTCGCTGAAAAATGCCGCCAACGGGGTCTGGCGTGGAGTCGGTGATGCCGGCCAACGCAAACACCGAATCGTTCGCCCACGCGGCAAACCCGTGAAGGCTGCGCAGGTACACAAAGTGTTCTGGGAAGGCGCGCGACAGACTCCCCGCGCTCGGGTACCGATCCACCCAGGCGCCCTCGTCCCACCCCTGCCCCAAAATCCAGGAGCCGGGTGGAACGGAGTCGGCCACGGCACGCACCCGCGC
This sequence comes from Gemmatimonadaceae bacterium, assembly GCA_041742675.1. Taxonomy (GTDB): domain Bacteria; phylum Gemmatimonadota; class Gemmatimonadetes; order Gemmatimonadales; family Gemmatimonadaceae; genus JAABRT01. The sequence continues at coordinate 2,729 of JBGTOG010000214.1, forward strand.
AATCGCCTCAGCGGGCGTCCGTACGCCAATCAGGTTCACCTTGCTCATCGCCGCACCGAGTTCGCCCACGTGTCCATGGGCATCGTGCAGACCGGGGACAACCGTTGCGCCCTCGAGATCGATCAGCTCCGTGTTGGCACCGCGCCAGGCGCGCGCATCATCATCGCGGCCCACCCACATGATGCGGTCACCGCGAATCGCGATTGCGGTGGCATCGGGTCGCCACTCCCCGTCGCGGAACGGAGCGCGCGTGTGCGGCGCACCATCCGCGTTGGGGTCGGGCCACGACATCGTGTACACACGACCATTGAGCAGGATGAGATCTGCGCTCTCCGGATCACGCGTGTTGCAGCCGAGCGCAATGGCGAACACAAGCAACAGGGCAAGCGTCGTACGCGGGCAAAATCGGGGACAAGCGTTCATGAGCGTTCGCGCACTCGTGAGCGCGGTTTGCGGGACGGACGATCAGGCGTGGAGCCAAGGCAGCGGTCGCACGCGCCGCACTCGGCGCGCACATCCGGGTCACCGAAGTATCGAAGTACAAACGCGCGACGGCAAGCACGTGTCTGTGCGTAGCCCTGCATGGCGTCGAGTCGGTTCATATCAATCGCGCGTCGCCGCGCCAGCAACTCCCAGTCTACCGCCACGCTATTCGCGACAATGGCGCGTCCATCGAGACGAAAGCCGCCACCCGATCGTTCATACACGAGGAACTGATCCGCCTGAAGCCGGTCAAGCACCGGCGTCACGCCCATCGCACCGCCGAGGCCCGGCGGCAAGCCGTCGAGATCGATGGAGGCACCGTCCTGAAATCGTGGACCAACTGCGCGCCAGAGCGCCCGCAGAATCTCACGCTCAAAATCGCGCGCGCCCACCAACTCCTGCGAAATCCGCGCTGGCGTGGCCAGCAAACGCACGAACACACGAGCCGGCGCTGGTGGCTCCACGAGCAGGCACCCATTCTGCGCCAGCACCCGAACGGCGGCATCTACGTGCCGCTCGTTGACCGCCTTCGGCACCAACTCGTGCAACTGCTCGAGCGTAAGCGCGACAAAGCCGTCGTGATCGACATGGTTGCGCATCGTGCGCCATACCTGCTCCACCGCGGATCGGTCGGGATGCGAGCCGTCAAGAAAATACTCGTGCGTGAAGCGGTCCTGGTACGCGTGCAGCAGTACACACACGGACGCCTTGCCATCGCGCCCAGCGCGACCGGCCTCCTGATAGTAGGCCTCCAGCGATCCAGGCATCGCGTGATGCACCACCAGGCGCACGTCCGGTTTGTCGATGCCCATGCCGAAGGCGCTGGTCGCGACTATCACGCGCGAGTCTTCGCCCATGAAGGCTTCCTGGGCGCGTCGGCGATGTGATTCATCGAGCCCCGCGTGATACGCCACGGCGCCGATGCGCGCGCGCGTCAGTACATGCGTGATGCGTTCCACCGCCTTGCGGGTGGGCGCGTACACGATGGCCGCGCCGTCGTGCGCTCGAATCGCCGCAATCGCACCTGCATCCTTGTCGCGCTCGATGCGCGTGGGGGTGACATGGTACGTGAGATTGGTCCGATCAAAACCTCCCACCACGACGATTGCGTCTTTGAGCTGAAGTTGTCGGACGATATCGTCGCGCACACTGGGAGTGGCAGTGGCGGTGAGGGCGACGGTTTGCGGGTCGCCGAGTCCTTGCCGAATGCGACCGATGCGCCGGTAGCTTGGACGAAAGTCGTGGCCCCATTCGCTGATGCAGTGCGCTTCATCAACCGCGAGCATGGCTACGCCGATGTCATGCAAACGCTGCAGCGTACGGCCCGCGTCCATTCGCTCCGGCGCGAGATACAGCAGCTGCAGCTCACCACGCTGCGCGCGCGTCAGTCGGTCGGCGACGGCGCTGGCACCGAGCGTACTGTTGATGAAGGCCGCTGGTATGCCCCGCCGCTCAAGCGCGTCGACCTGGTCCTTCATGAGCGAGATGAGCGGAGAGATCACGACGGTCAGTCCGCGCCGCATAAGTGCCGGCACCTGGTAGCACAGCGACTTCCCGCCGCCAGTTGGCAGAACCACGAGCGCGTCGCGGCCGGCGAGCACCGCCTCGATCGCAGGCTTTTGTGGCTTCCGGAAATCGGGGTAGCCGAACAGTCGCCCGAGCGTCGCTTGCGCATCGGCAAGCGTTCCGTACGGCGGAGCGTGGGGCAGCGGCGTGGTCATATCACAGAGTAGCAAGCCAGCGCACCGCGCGCGTCACCAAATCCTTGCGGGGTGTGTTGGCATGCACGGCGCACGCCCCGCTTACACGGCACCGCTCACGCGGCAACGATCACACGGCCCGCACGAAGTGACCGCGGGTGAACGCGCCCCGTACCAGCGCGCGCGGGATACTCAGGTCCGCAGATGCACCACGCGACTGCGCATCGAGCACGGTTCGATACGCGGCAGTGACCTCGGCGACGGGATCCCCGGCCACGTTGAACACCAACTGAAATCCGCGTACTCCATGCGACCAGAGCGAAGGCAGAAACTCGGAGCCGTCAATGGGACGCGAGTGCAGCAAGCGATTCCGACAATCGGAGTCGGTGGCGACCGGAAACGGATAACCAGTGGGATCGGTGAGTGTGACCGCGGCATGCTTCTGCACACAGAGGTCCCGGCACGTGGTGGGTTCGCGATCGAATGCGGCTGAGAGCACACAGTGTTCGATGGTCATACCCTCCGGACGTCCCCACACCAACACATCAAAGTTTGCGCCAGTCCACGGCGCAACCAACTGACCGATTTCTTCGGTTGTCAGCTCGATACTCGTCGTCAGGCGCCTGGCGCCAAGCGCAAACAGTGTCGCCGCCGTATGCGGATTGAAAACGTTGAGCGCGTAATCCCCCACGACATCCTGACCCGCCGCTGACAGCTCGGCCAGCAAACCAAGGTGACCAGTAAGAATGGGCCAGCCGGGGGCGAGCCATTTGTCGAGTCGCGCCCGATCGTCGGGGCGCACAATCGTTGGCGTACGCAGACGCAGCGTGATGCCACGCGCGTCCAACTCTTCCTGCAGAGCACGCACACGCGAGAGTGGCGGTGTCGGATGGCGCAGAAACACATCGAGTACGATTTCTGTGGCACCTCCCTCTGCTGCCGCGCGTGCGTCGTCGAGCGTCCACACGGACGCCACAAGGCGAAATGGTGTGCGCAACGGGTCAACACGCAGTGGTTCCGCCATCGTCTGCGTTGTACTCGCGGGAAGCTGCGACACAATCTGGGCAATCATCGCTTCGCGGTCTGCGACGGTCGACGACTGATCCCACGATCGCCGCTCCAGCAGCTGCGCAACGGCATCCTGACGAAGTCTGTTCAATGCGCTGACCGGCAGAAAGCATCCTTCCGCGAGACCGTCAGTTCGCACGCCGCCGAGCACAAACGGTGTTTCGCCCAATCGTCCCAACTGCTCGCGAAGCTGCGTCATATCGAGCGAGCGCTTGCTGGCCACGGCGAGTGGTACTTCGCTGCGCACAGTGACGGTGTGCGTCCCGTCAGTCACAATCAGCTTGAGCGGCGCGCCGGCCTGACCAAACGCGCGCATCTCCAGCTGCGTGAGTCCGGTGCGGGCAGGAACGCTGACGTCCGCAAACGTTGCGCGCGCCGACGCAAGCAATGTGGCGTCGCTGGTGCGCACCACGCGCCACCCCGCTTCTACACGCACTCGCGCGGTGAGCACCTGGCGGTGCATACCAGCGCGCGTTGACACTGTGTGCACATCACTCACCGTACATCCCACCGATGCCGCGGCGCCGTCAATCGGTGCTTCGAAACCCAGGCCATCGCCATCGGCGAGCGGGGTGTGCACATCCACGGTGAGCGTGAAGCCATCACGCGCAACGACCGTGCCGAGCGTGACGCCGCGATTATCGGGTTGTGTCCGCGTGATGTAGTCGCGGCCGGCGCGACCACCGTACATGCCGCCCGTGTTGCCGCGCGAAAAAATCTGCACCAGCGGCTCAACTTCCTGTGAGGGGGGCGGCGCAAACTCACCATCACGCAAGCGATCGAGCCACGTGCGATAGCTGCGCGTGACCGTGGCCACATACTCGGGCTTCTTCTTGCGACCCTCCACCTTCAGACAACCAACGCCTGCGTTCGCGATGCTGGCCAGGTGATCGTGGGCCGCGAGATCCCGGGCCGATATGAGATAACCGCGATCGATTTCGGCGCCTGTCGCGCTGTCTGTCAGCACGTAGTCCTTGCGGCACGACTGCGCGCATGACCCGCGATTTGCCGAGCGCTCGGAGATCATCCCCGACATAAAGCACTGCCCCGAATACGAAATGCACAGCGCGCCGTGGACAAACGTTTCGAGGCCGATGTCCGGGACCGCGGCGCGGATCGCATGGATATCAGCGAGCGTGTTCTCCCGTGCGAGCACGATGCGCTCGACGCCGAGGTCACGCATCACGCGTGCGGCAGCGGGATCATGCACGGTCATTTGTGTCGAACCGTGCACTTCGAGCGAAGGAAACGCCTCACGAATAAGCCGCACCGCGCCGATGTCCTGCACGATCGCCGCGTCAATGCCAGCGTCGACGCAATCGCCCAGGTACTGGAGGGCGTCCGTCAACTCGTGCGTCTTGAGCAGGACATTGAACGTGAGATAGACCCGCGTCCCGCGCTGATGGGCGATGGCACACGCCTTGGCCAGTTCTTCGAGGCTGAGCTGGGCGCCATCGTCTCTGGCATTGAATCGTGAGGCGCCGAGATACACGGCGTCTGCGCCGTTGGCGACAGCGGCACGTACGGCGTCGAGCGAGCCGGCGGGCGCGAGGAGTTCGGGGACACGGGACATGCCGGAAACTAATCAAAGCGGAGGCTTCCCCTCCCCCTTTTCGTTGCCAGCGCGCATGTTGGGATTATGGGCCGCGCCGCGCAGGGCCCGTGCCGCAGCGTGCCATGCTTGCTGCGCTCCAGCTCCCCTCCCCCCTGGTCGCTGTGTTACTTGTTGCGATAATCCTGAACGTGACCGCTTTTGCCGCGTTGGCGCTCTTCATGCGCGCCAGAGAGCAACGGCGCCTCGCCGCGATGCGCGCCGAGTCGGAGTCCAGCACGCGCGCGCTCGACGAAACGATCAAGGCGCTGGCCACGGCGCGCGATGCGGCCACAATCGCCCAGCAGCGCGCTCAGGCCGCCAATACCGCGAAAAGCATGTTTCTCGCCAATATGAGTCACGAACTGCGAACGCCGCTTAACGCCATCATTGGCTATAGCGAAATGCTGGCTGAAGATGCAGCGGACATGACACCCGAGGAAATCGCCAGCGACCTGCGCAAGGTGACAGGCGCCGGCAAACATCTGCTCGGCCTGATCAACGACGTTCTCGATTTCTCAAAGATTGAGGCTGGGCGCATGGATCTGGCGCTTGAACAGGTGGATGTGGCAGCGCTCGTGCGAGAAGTGGAATCCACGGTTGCACCGCTCGTCACGGCGCAGGCCAACACATTTACGGCGACCGCCGATGCCGACGTGGGCCACATTTCCGCTGACGCCACCAAAGTCCGCCAGGTGCTCATGAACCTGCTGTCCAACGCTGGCAAGTTTACAACGAATGGGTCGGTCACACTGCACGCGTCACGGCTGATCCTCCATGAAGAACCGTGGATCTCGCTCCGTGTGATGGACACCGGTGTTGGACTCAGTCGCGAGCAGTTCGGCCGGCTGTTTCAGGCGTTCGCGCAAGTCGATGCCACGACCCAGAACTCGCACGGCGGTACGGGGCTTGGGCTGGCGCTCTGTCGTCGCTTCTGTCTCATGATGGGTGGCGATATTGAAGTTGAGTCGAAGGCGGGGAGCGGTTCCACATTCACCGTGATGCTCCCGGTGAAGGGGCCAGCGTCTTCCGCTGCCGAGCAAGCGGCGGGCGACGCTGTCGATGACGCCGAGCCGATCACCTTTCACACGCGCATGTTTCAGATTCCTGTGCGACAGTCATCCATTGGCGGTGGTCAATCGTGAGTGCGCATACGGGACGACGACTGCTGCTCGTCGAAAGCGATGCGCTCAGCCGCGACATGCTGCAACGTCGGCTCTCGAAGCGCGGCTTTGAGGTGCTGGTGGCCAGTGATGGAGAGGAGGGCGTCGCGCTCACCAGACGTGAGCGACCAGACCTGGTGCTGCTCGAGATGGCGCTGCCCAGCCTGGACGGGCTTCAAGCCACACAGCGACTGAAGAACGACGCGTCTACTCGCGAGATTCCGGTGGTTATGCTGACGTCACACGCCCTGGCGGAGGATCGCGCACGTGCGATGGCCGCAGGATGCGCTGCTTTTGATACCAAGCCCGTGGACCTTACCAGGTTGCTTGACACAATCGAAGCCCTTCTCCCGCCTGTTCCGAGCGATTCCGCATGAAGCCTCCACTGCAACAGTCGACCACGTCACCCAATGAGCATCACTTCACGGTGCCCGCACTCACCGTTGGTGAGCTGGCGCAGATTCGCGACTTTGTGCGCCGTGCGCTGACGTCACTCGGTTGCGAGGGCGTCGCCGAACCGCTCACACTCGCGGTTGACGAGGTGTGCGCGAATGTGGCGATGCATGGCTTCGGACAGGGGACCCCAGGCGGCGCGCGCGTCATCGTGCGTCGGTCGGGAACAGATGCCGTGATTATCGTGGAAGATGAGGGCTCCCCCTTCGATCCCGCAGACGCACCCCTTCCCGACCTGACCGCCGACTGGGAAGATCGACCCGTGGGCGGACTGGGCTGGTTCCTGGTGCGGCAGATGGTGGACGAAATGCATTATGAGGCACTACCATCCCCGGGCGGTGGGTCGAACCGCCTGACGCTCACCAAACGCGGCGTGGCCACCGCTCCCCCCTCCGTAGAATCGTGACCCATGCAGATCTCGATTGAACAACATGAGCATGTCAGTGTGGTGGCTGTCGCCGGCAGCATCGATGCCCTCACGGCCGACGCCCTCGTAACGGCCCTCAGCGATGAGCTGTCCTCGGGCCGGATCCTGCTCGTGGCAGACTTTGACGGCGTCGAGTACACCAGCAGCGCCGGTCTTCGCGTGCTGCTCACCACACTCAAGGACGCCAGGCAGCGCGGCGGCGATCTGCGGTTGGCCGCGATCCGGCCGAACGTGCGGCAAGTGCTGGAGCTGAGCGGCTTCACCAGCATTCTCAAGTGTTTTGCCGATGTCCACGGCGCGGTGGCGAGCTTTCAGAAATGACGCAGTCAGGCGGCGCCTCCGGTGTGTCTCTGGTGATCGGCTCAGGTGGCGTGAAGTGCGCGTCGGCGATCGGATTGCATCGACGCCTCATCGCGGAAGGCGTGCGGATCGATCGCGTCGTTGGCTGCAGCGGTGGGGCAATCTATGCGGCGGCCATCGCGCTGGGGCAGGACGCCGAGAGCTCCGCACGCATGACATCGGCGCTCTGGACGCGCGAGGTGACGGCGCGCCCAGCCCGTCGTTCGCTCCTCCAGCTGCTCTTTCCACGGTTGTTCGGATTCTCTGAACGCTTTGGATTGCGTGACGACTCCCTCATTCGTGAGCGACTGCAAATCGCGTTTGGCGATCGTACGTTCGACGATTGTGTGACGCCGTTGCATATCGCGGCGACCGACTTCGCCAATGGTGAGCAGGTGGTGATCAGTGAGGGGCGCATTGCGGACGCGGTCCGAGCCAGCATCGCCATTCCGTTTGCGTTCGCTCCGTACCCGGTCAACGGCCGACTGTGCGTGGACGGGTTCCTCTCGGATCCGGTTCCGGTTGGTGTCGCAATACGCGAAGGCGCGGAGGTTATTGTGGCGATGGGGTTTGAAAGCCCGTATCAGGAGCGCGTGACGTCTGGCGCGCGGTTTGCGTTTCAGGTGAGCAGCATCATGACGAACAATCTGCTCAAGGCCTCGTTCGCATTTCACGGCCTGGCGCACCACAGCGAAGTCATAGCGATTGTACCGCGTTTCTCGCAGCGCATCCGACTGTTTGACACCGACAAGATCCCGCTGCTGATCGAGGAGGGTGATGCCGCGATGCGTGAGCAACTCCCGTATCTGCGTCGGCTACTGGCCAGCACGGCCGAGCACGTGGCGAACCCGTCATGACACTGCCCCCCATCTCCAGCACGGCGGAGCGCTCGCTCGGCGCGTCAGCGAACCGACGCGCACGCATCGGCCTGGTCATCGGATCGGGTGGCATCAAGTGTACGGCCGCCGCCGGGTTGCTCAAGGTATTGCAACGTGAAGGTATTCCCATTGATGTCGCGGTGGGGTGCAGCGGTGGTGCCATTTATGCCGCGCTGCTCGCCCTGGGCGATGATGCCGCGGTGATCGAAGAGCGTACGCTCACGCTCTGGGAAGATCTGTTCACGCGCCTGCACTATCGGTCGCTGCTGCGCGCCTTGGCGCCGATGTTTCTGGGCTATCATGAGCGCATCGGCATGGTGGATGACCGCCGCGTGTGGGATGTCATGATGGCACTCTTTGGCGAACGAACGTTCGGGGATACAAACCTCCCGCTGCTGGTTGCCGCGACCGACTTCAGTAATGGCGACAAGGTTGTCTTGCGCGAAGGCCGAATCGCCGATGCCGTCCGGGCCAGTATTGCGATTCCGATGCTGCTTCGCGCCTGGAAGGTGAACGGGCAACTGCTGGTGGACGGTGGTGCGTCAAATCCGCTGCCAATCGATATCGCTATTCGCGAGGGGTGCGACATCATACTGGCGATGGGTTTTGAAAGTCAGATGAATGCCGAGGTGCGGTCACTCGTGAACGCGATTGGTCGCACGTCGACGATCGTGACCAATCATCTGTTGCGATCCACATTCGCCTTCTACAGCGTGGCGCATCACGCCGAGGTGCTGCCCATCATGCCCGCGTTTGATCGCCGCATCGGCCTTACCGAGACCAAGCACATTCCGTATCTGATCGCGCAGGGCGAGCGGGCGGCTGAAGAGCAGATGCCGTATCTCAGGCGGTTGCTGGCGGCCTCGCACGGATCAACATCGAGCCTGCCGGCATGAGCCGAGATGCGGACAACGGGCGCGCATTGGATCGAGCTGCAGCCCGTATTCTGGTGGTGGATGATGTGGAGGTGAATCGTGATCTGCTCGCGAGGCGGTTGCAGCGGCAGGGACACACCGTCGGCTTTGCGGAGAATGGTCAGATTGCACTTGATCTCGCGAGCGCCGAACAATGGGATCTGGTGCTGCTCGATGTGATGATGCCGGTGCTTGATGGCATTGGAGCGCTGACCGCACTCAAGGCCAATCCGGCCACGCGCGATATCCCGGTGATCATGATTTCCGCCAATACGGAAATTGAGAGTGTGGTGCGGTGCATCGAGTTGGGTGCGGATGATTATCTGCCCAAACCGTTTGATCCGGTCCTGCTGCGAGCGCGCGTGGGCGCATCGCTCGAAAAGAAGCGTTTGCGGGACAGGGAACGCGCCCGGGCGCTGCGCATGGAACGTGATCTGGAAGTGGGAGCGCGCATTCAGCGCGATTTCCTTCCGGATGCGCTACCCACAGTTGTTGGCTATGAGTTTGCAGCGCGCTTCAAGCCGGCGCGCGAAGTGGGCGGAGATTTTTACGACGCGTTCGCACTCCCCGATGGCACCGTGGCGCTTGTGCTCGGTGATGTGTGCGACAAGGGCGTTGGTGCCGCGTTGTTCATGGCGTTGTTTCGCTCGCTGATTCGTTCGCTTGCGGCTTCGCAGATTGGCCAAAGCGGCGTTGATCTGTTGCAGCATCGCGTTTTGCACGCGGTCACCACGACGAACAACTACATCGCCAACACCCACGGGCGGACGAACATGTTCGCCACGCTGTTCGTGGGTGCGCTGGACGCCAGCACGGGAAGTGTTGTCTACGTGAATGGCGGACACGAACCGCCGCGCGTGGTCCGGGCGCAGGGAGGCGTGCGGATGATGCTGCCACCAACCGGACCGGCCGTGGGCATGATTCCGGAGATTGCCTTCACGGCCGGTCACTTTGCTCTGGAGGCGGGTGAAACGTTGGTGGTGGTGACCGACGGCGTTACGGAGTGCCGCTCTCCTGACGGACAGTTCTTCGGGGATCAGGCGACGGACGCGCTGCTTACGGACCCTGCCCCATCAGCCGACGCGCTGCTGGAGCGTATCATGGGTGCCGTCGCGCAGTTCGAAGCGGATGGCCCCGCGTCGGACGATGTCACGTTGATCGCTGTGCGGCGCTGCTAGCTGCCAAGGGCAGTAGCGGTGCGGATCGGGAGTCATTGTTTCGCTAGCGAAACCCCAACTGCCCGCCTTCGACCACACAGTACGGCGTGCCATCGTCAATATCCCCAAGCAGCCCGTCAGTCGCATCGATATACAGCGTTGTCTGACCAGGCACAGTCAGCGCACCGCTCAGCAGCACGGTCTGGTCGGCCGTTGGTCCGTTGGTGCGCGACGATGCCGCGCTTGGCGTGGTTGAGGCAAACACGAAGATCCGGTCGGCCACCGGAGATGCGCGGCTTCCCCGTCCCGGGATTGCCGCGCCTCCGAGATCCCGATACACCACCTCGTCGCCTGCCCGGTAAAGATCCGTGACCGATTCCGCGCCTGCCGTGCAGCGGCCAGGAAACGCTGCCGCGGCCACCGCGTCTGGAAAAATCGCCAACTGATCCTCCACCTCTATCACGAGGCAGCGATACGTTCCGTCATCTACATCGGCCTCGATCAGCGTTGGTTCCGCAACAAGGTTCGCGACCAGGCCACCCGGAAAGCGGCCAACCTCCGTCAGTCCGGTGCAATCGGGACTCGCTCCGATGTGCACCGAGAAGAATCGCATTCGCATCGCGGTCGGTGAACCAGCGGTCGTCTGCATGGCGGCGTACAGTGTCTGTGGAGCGAACTGATCGACGATCGCACGCCACCAGCTGACTTGCGGCGCCGTGGCGGTTCGTGACGACGAGACGTTGATCACCAGGGTGGATTCGGCGGGTCCGGCGGGGTCGTCAGAGCCGCAACCTGCCGCAACACCGGCGAGCACAAACACTCCCAGAGACCGAGCAATTCCGACGAAGAATCGTGAGCACATAGCGCACCTTCCTCAGAGGGGGCCGAGGTCGCGGCTCGAGCGAGCGAGGCGCAGAATGACGGCAGATGGGTATCGATGCCCTGCGCAACGGTACGAAATTTCCGGCACCCCCGCAAGGATGCGCCGCTCAGTCGCCCGGCGGCCCCCACTACGAGCGCGTGGTCTCCGATGCAACAATCGTACGCACTGGCGCAATCCCCTGTCGTGAGCGGATACTTCGATTCTCG
>JBGTOG010000260.1:0-4229 GCA_041742675.1 Gemmatimonadaceae bacterium
GGCGGCCCAGGGATCACCCGCGACCAGCGTGTCCTTGAGTGGACCGGACAGCATCGCTGCGCGCTCCGCTGCAAACCGCGCACTGCTGACGCCGCGCGCGGGCACACTCAGGACGGCCGGATCTCCACGCCACCGTTGTCCGTCGATTTGCGCCACTCGTATGAGCTGCGCAAACGAAGCCGCCGTCGCAGGCGTCTCCGTGAATCCACCCGACTGCGTCAATCCCGACTGCTCAGCGAGATGCAGCATCGACAACACCACGGCACCACCCATCGGCGGCGGTGCCCCAAGCACGGTGAAGCCGCGCCACGTGGTGCAGAGCGGACGGATCCACGTGCTCTCGTACGTGGCCATGTCGCGTTCGGTGATCAGTCCACCGCGTTCCTGCACATGGTACGCGAGCCGTTCCGCGAACGCGCTGCGATAGAACGCGTCAGGACCCGCGACAGCGATCAACTCAAGCAGCGCCGCCAGCTCCGGCTGCACCAGCATCTCACCCGGTCGCAGCGGTTCTCCATTGGGCATGAAGCGCGCCGCCGCATGTGGTTCTTCCTTCACACGCTCGCGCGCCGACGCGATGGTGCGCGACAGCAGCGGCGACACGATGAACCCATTGCGCGCAAGCGCCAGCGCGGGCGCAATCACCTGTTCGCGTGAAAGCCGTCCGTGTTTTTCGTGCATCGTCAGCAGTCCGCTCACCATGCCAGGCGTCGCCGCACCACGTCCCGCGCGATCAGCACCGCGACTGCCGGTATCGGGCTCGGCCCACTCGGCGCGTTCTCCCGCACGTCCATAAAACGACACGTGATCGACACGACGATCACGCGCCATCCACATGGTGGCCGCTCCGCCGCCGCCGAGTCCGGTTTGTGAAGGGTCGACCACGGAGAGCGCGAAGGCCGTCGCGACCGCGGCGTCAACGGCGTTGCCGCCCGCGCGCAACACGGTGACGCCGGCCATGGTCGCCTGCTGCTGAGACGACGACACCATCCCCTGTCGCCCTTCGGCACGCTTGCCGGACAGCGGGGACGCTGACGAGGAACTCGGCGTGGATCGAGCGCAGCCGATCGTGAGCAGCGCGGCGAGGAAGACGATGTACGGCGAGCGGCTTCGCATATTCAGCGGTGGTTGGGGTGCTGTGAGAGTTACCGTAAACGGCCGCGAGACGCAAAACCCGGCGCGCAACCGGGCGCGACCACGCGCCTTCAGTCGTCGAGCAACCCGAGCAACTGTCGCACAATGCGCTCCGTAAGCCCCCACGCAATGTGCGGGCCTACTCGATAGCCCGGAAATCGCAAGCGCGAGCCGTCAAACTCCATTTCGTATTCCGCCTGCGTTGCGGGAGCGCGCAGTGCATCGAGTGGAATCCAGAAGTGCGCGGCCACTTCGTGGCTCGGCACGATCTCCACATCCGGGTGAACGATCGCCACAAACGGACGAATGTTGATGCGCGGCAGCGACGGACTGCGCGGCGCGAGATCATCGAGCGCGCCGAGCACACGTCCGTGCGACGTCAGGTTGATTGACGTTTCTTCAAGCGTTTCGCGTACCGCAGTGTCGAGCAGTGTCTGATCGACGGGTTCGTGACGACCGCCGGGGAACGCCATGTGTCCGCTCCACGGATCGCCCTCCGCGTCAGCGCGCTTGATGAACAGCAGTTCCGGCGCGTCCGTCACACGCAATACCGCGGCTACGGCGGCGAGGCGCACCGTGGCGTCTGCCGTTGCCTCCACCACGACGTGCGCGGACAAACGCGACGTCATCCGCAACATCGTGGGGTGTTGCAGGGCAACCGACAACGTGTCGCCCGCTCGTGTCGCCATACTCAGTCGGCAACCTCGCCACCGGTACCTACCCAATCACGCCAGCCGCCGGCGAGCGACGACACATTGGTGTAGCCCAACTGTTGCATGGTGAATCCGGCCAGTGCCGAGCGATTGCCGGACTGACAATACAGTACGACGTGCGCTTCGCGTGGAATCCGCTGCTCCACATTGCTTTCGAGCACACCACGGCCGATGTACACCGCACCCGGAATGTGGCCGAGGTTCCATTCGTTCTGCTCACGCACGTCAACCAGCATGAACTCGTTCTGCTGCGACTGCAGTTCACGCAGTTCATGCACGGTGATTTCGGGAACCTGCTGTTTCGCCTCGGCGATCAACTGCTGCGCTGTTTTGGGCGCCATGAAAGTCAGGGGTTGGTGCGGTGAATAACAAGCGAGCACGCGTCGGCGTCGAGCGTCGCCAACGCGCCAAGCGGAAGTGTCCACTGATCTGGAATATGACCCACCGGCACACCCAGCAGGGCCGGTACGCGTAACGAGTCTGCGAGCTCCTTTACGAGTTCCGGCAGACTGCGGCGTCCGTCTTCGCTGGTATCGGGACAGTCGGTACAGTGCCCGAATACTATGCCGCGACACCCGTCGAATGCGCCGGCCTGATGCAGCTGCACGAGCATCCGGTCCACGCGATACGTGGCCTCGTGGATGTCTTCGAGCACGGCAATCGCGCCATTGAAGGAGACTGACCAAGGCGTTCCGCAGAGGGCAGCCAGCAACGCAAGATTGCCGCCCGCCAGCCGGCCGTCAGCGCGACCGCCACCTACGCAAACGGCGTCGGGGGCGGAGCCGGCCGAGTCTTCATGACGCTGCACGGCCTGCACCAGGGATGTGCGACTGAAGGGAGACAGCTCGGCGCGCGCCGTAGGGCCGTGATACGAGATCACTCCTGCTCGCTGCCAAGCAGCGTGCAGCGCCGTGATGTCAGAGTAGCCGATCAGCGCCTGTGGTCGCGCGCGCAGCGACGCGAGGTCGATCGACGGGAGCAGTCGCGTGGCACCGTAGCCACCACGCAGACACCAGATGCCATCGACCGAACGATCACCGAGTGCATCGAGCAGATCGGACGCACGCTCCTGATCCGTACCGGCGAAATAGCCGGTGCGTGCCAACGTGTACCGTCCAACCACCGGCTCCCATCCGAAGGAACGCGCATTGCTTTCGGCGAGGGCCACTTCGTGCGGTCCCGAGAGCGGGCCGGCGGGAGACACCAACGCAACACGGGCACCCGCTGCAAGCGCTGGTGCCTCGAGCAGTTGAGCGGTTGGTGTGTTGCGCGAGCCCATGCACTCAACGTACGGGCGACGCACCGCGCGAGCAAACGTGTCATTCTTCTGCGGTGAATATTGCCATCATACTCGCCCTGCCCTGGATTGTGCTGCCGCTCGTTGTGATGTGGCGCCTGCGCGGGACGCCGTTGCTCGAAAACGAATCAGCAGAGCCGCCGCTTGACGCACCGCGTGTGTCGGTGGTGCTGCCGGCACGTAATGAGGCGGCGCATATCGCAGCGTGCATCGCCTCGCTGCGGGCCACCACGTGGCCTGCATGGGAGCTTATCGTGATCAACGATGGCTCTACCGATCAGACCGGCGAACTTGCCCGACAGGCGGCCTCAGGTGACGCGCGCATTCGTGTGATCGATGCGCCGCCGCTGGCAGCGGGATGGTTTGGCAAACAGTGGGCGTGCCACACCGGGATGCAGTTCGCGCGCGGCGACGTGTTGTTGTTCACCGACGCGGACACGAGGCATCACCCCGAACTGATCGCACGCATGGTGCACGTGCGCGAGCAGCGCGGCGCGGATCTGCTGTCGGTGTCGGGCACACAAGAGATGGTGACCTTCTGGGAGCAAGCCGTGCAGCCGGTGGTGTTCGCGCTCATCCTGACGCGCTTTGGCGGTGCACGGGCGCTCGAGGCGGCGACCCGACCCGAAGACGTTGTGGCGAATGGACAGTGCTTCATGATGACGCGTGCTGCGTACGACAAGATCGGCGGTCACGCGGCCGTACGCGAAACCGTCGCCGAAGACCTGATGATGGCGCAGCGCACAGTGCAACACGGCGGCCGTGTCTCTCTGGCGCTCGGACGTGAACATTTGTCCACGCGCATGTACGATGGGCTCGACTCGCTGGTGCGCGGATGGCGCAAGAATGTGTACGCCGGCGGACGCATGGCCATTCGCGGGGGATGGCTGGGCCGCTCGATGTTTCCCGTCGCGCTGGTCGGCTTTCCGCTCGCGATCGCATCCCCGTTTATCGTGGCACCACTGGCCTGGTTGCTGAAGCTACCGATACTGCAAACGTGGTCGCTGCTCGCGGTGAGCGCGATGCTGCTCGCGTTTGCCGGCGCAGCGCGCTTCTCCCGTGCGCCACTGTGGCGTGCGCTGCTG
>JBGTOG010000275.1:0-2180 GCA_041742675.1 Gemmatimonadaceae bacterium
GCGGCGAGGTTGCCTGACCGGTTCAGCGCCAGCGCATACCACGCCAGCGGGTTGGGTGTGCGCCCGCCCAGAGCGAAGAGCGCTTCACCCGCCGCGATGCTGCGAGACCAATCGCCGACAGACGCCGCCGCTGCCTGGTGCGCGAAGTGCGAAAGGAAGGCATCGGGATCGAGACCGATCGCCCGCATGGCAGACTCGGGCGCATGCGAATCCCGACCGGTGGTGCGCAGAATCGCGAGCATGCCGTGCAGGTATGGCGACAGCTCGTCATACTCGATCAGCTGGCGCATCGCAGCGAGACCTTCTTCGAGACGCCCGCACGCTCCCCCGAGGTAGAAGTAGTTGTACCACGTCGCGCCCTGCGCGGTGGGATCCAGCGCCATCCCCCGTTCAAACGCCTGCGCGGCGCGCGGGCGATCCTCATAGTCGCTCATCAGCAAGGTGATGCCGAGGGCGCAGTGCGCGTCTCCCACGTCGGGAGCGAACTGCACCGCCTTCTCGGCTGCAGGCACCGCCCGTGCCCGGGCCAACTCGGGGGAAATGAGGCCGTAATATCCAAGGATGACGTGCGCCTCGGCGATACCGGCCCAGGCGAGACCATACGCGGGGTCCAACGCCAGCGCCCGCTCCAGACACGCGACCCCTTCCAGCAGCGACTTGCCGCGCCGCGCAAGCATCGCGCGCCCCTTGAGATACCACTCATACGCCTCGATTGACTGAGTGGCACGCTGCGCGCGCGCTGCCGTGCCGAGGGTAATGGTGGACTTGAGCTTTCCGGCGATCGCGGTCGCGATTTCATCCTGCAATGCAAACACGTCCTCGATCTCACGGTCGTACTTCTCCGACCACAGCTGGTAGCCGTCTGCCGCGTCGGTCAGCTGCGCTGTAACGCGCACGCGCTTACCCGAGCGACGGACCTGCCCCTCGAGTACGATGCGGACCTTGAGCTGCTCGGCCACCTTCCGCAACTCGAGCTTGTGCCCCTTGAAGGAAAAGCTTGAGCTTCGCCCCGCGACCACCAGGTCGTCTACCTGCGAGAGCGCCGTCAACAGCTCGTCGGTGATGCCGTCGGCGAAGTACTCGTTCTCGGGATCGGTGCTCATGTTGGTGAAGGGCAACACGGCGATCGAGCGCTCGGGAATCGCGCTTTGCGCCGCGACTGGCGCGACCTCGGCTTCCTGCATCGCGGTAACGAATTCAGCGGCCGTGTCGTAGCGATCGATGGGCGTCCGCGCGAGCGCCTTCTGCAGCGCACGAGCCACGGGGCGGGGAATGCCATCACGTAGGGCCATCACGTCCGCCGGTGTCTGCACGAACCGCTTGGCGATCACCGCTTGTGCACTCTGCCCGGTGAAGGGCGGCTCTCCGATGAGCATTTCGTACAGCACGCAGCCGAGGGAATACAAATCACTGCGCCCGTCGACGATATCACCGACGGCCTGCTCGGGGCTCATGTAGGCGGGCGTACCCACACTCATGCCCACCTGCGTGAACGCCTCACCTTCCACCGCGCTCAACGCCTTGCCGATGCCGAAGTCGGCCACGAGCGCATGCCCGTCCTGCAGCATGATGTTCTCGGGCTTGATATCGCGATGCACGACGCCATTGCGATGGGCGTAGTCGATTGCGCCCGCCACCTCACTCGCGATGCGCACTGCTTCGTTCACCGACAACTGTTTCGCGTCGTCCAGCCGATCACGCAGCGAGATCCCGGCCACGCGTGGCATCACGTAAAACAGCACGCCGCCCGCGTCGCCAGAGTCAAACAGCGGCAGGATGTGTGGATGACTCAGTCTGGCCGCCAGCTGAATCTCGCGGAGAAAGCGCTCGGAGCCGAGTGTCTGCGACAGGTCGGATTTGAGCACCTTGATTGCGACATCGCGACCGTGTTTGACATCGTGCGCGAGGTACACGGTGGCCATGCCACCCTGCCCAAGTTCGCGCTCGACGGTGTAACGCCCGACGAGGGCGTCGCTCAGGTTCGCACGCATGCGCAACCGATGCAGAGCGCCGTACACTCGTCGTCATTCATGGGCGAGACGCCCGCGCAGGTCGGTGACATTCCTGCCAATGATACCACTACCGGCCGGGAAACGCTCGACCGGCGATGTCGCCCCACCAGGAAACGCAGCGCTCAGCACAGAGGAGCGCTGTTCTACTCAACGCGCGGCCCACTCACC
>JBGTOG010000365.1:0-1697 GCA_041742675.1 Gemmatimonadaceae bacterium
ACTCGACGCGCGCGTGGCGGAGTACACGGAGAAGTTCGCCAATCCGTACAATGCCGCCGCGCGCGGTTACGTGGACGATGTCATCGATCCGCGCGATACCAGGCCTCGCCTGATCGATGCACTCTCCACGCTGCGCAGCAAACGCGATCGCAATCCGCCGCGCAAGCACGGCAATCTTCCGCTCTGAGCCGCGCATGTTTTCCAAGGTCCTCATCGCCAACCGCGGCGAAATTGCGCTGCGCGTCGTGCGCGCCTGTCAGGAGTTGGGCGTGCGCTCCGTCGCCGTGTACTCCGAAGCAGACGCCCGCGCACCACACGTGCGCGAAGCCGACGAAGCCGTGTGTATTGGTCCGCCACCGTCGAGTCAGAGCTATTTGCTGGGCGACCGCCTCATCGAAGTTGCTCAGCGTACGGGCGCAGAAGCGATTCATCCGGGATATGGCTTTCTCTCGGAACGCGCGTGGTTTGCGCGAGCCGTGCGAGACGCGGGGCTTGTGTTCGTTGGACCGCCCGCGGAGGCTATCGAGGCTGTGGGCAGCAAGACGGCGGCACGTCAACTGATGACGGCGGCCGGTGTGCCCGTGGTACCCGGTACCACGGAAGCACTGCGTGATGCGAAGGAAGCCGAAGCGATCGCGGAGTCGTTTGGCTATCCCGTATTGCTCAAGGCGGCAGCGGGGGGGGGCGGCAAGGGCATGCGGGTAGTGCACAACAATTCCGAGCTCGAGGCGGCGCTCGCGTCGGCGCAGCGTGAGGCGCAGAACGCCTTCGGTGACGACGCCGTGTACGTGGAGAAGTACATCGAGGGACCGCGCCACGTGGAGATTCAGGTGCTCGCCGATATGCACGGTCACGTGCTGCACCTCGGGGAACGTGAATGTTCGCTGCAGCGTCGTCATCAGAAGATGCTTGAAGAAGCGCCAAGTCCAGCGGTCTCGCCGGAACTGCGTGCCCGCATGGGGGAAACCGCGGTGGCCGCAGCACGCGCTGCTGGCTATGTAAACGCCGGTACCTGTGAGTTCCTGCTCGACAAGGATGGCCAGTTTTATTTTCTCGAGATGAACACCCGCATTCAGGTGGAGCACCCGGTCACTGAACTGGTGATGGGCATCGACCTGGTGCAGTGGCAGTTGCGCATTGCCGCCGGTGAGCCCCTCCCGTTCGAGCAGAAGTCATTCACGCCGCGCGGTTGGGCGATTGAGTGCCGCATTACCAGCGAAGATCCCGCCAACGGATTCCTGCCGAGCACTGGTCGCATCACGCATCTGCATTTGCCGAGCGGTCCCGGTGTGCGTTGGGATGGTGGTATAGAGGACGGAAGTGAAGTGGGGCTGCACTACGACCCGATGCTCGCCAAGCTGATTGTGCACGCGCCTTCACGCGCCCTTGCAATCTCGCGCATGCAGCGCGCGTTGCGTGAGCTGGTCATTGATGGCGTGGAGACATCTCGCGGATTCCATTTGCGGTTGCTCGAGCACCCGGATGTGCGGTCGGGGGCAATCACGATTCAGTGGCTCGAGGCGCATCTCGCAGAGCTGACCGCGCAGCCGGCAGACCCGGCCACGGTGGAGTTGGCGGCGATTGCGGCCGCGCTCGCGGCGGAACAGGATCGTACGTTGCGCGGCAACGGAAGCGGACAGGGCAGCGGCGCCGCGTCGTCGCCAAACGAAGAGGCTTCGTCACATACCGACGGCTGG
>JBGTOG010000396.1:0-4818 GCA_041742675.1 Gemmatimonadaceae bacterium
CGCTACAGCCGCCAGCGCGGACGCTGACGATCCGCTGGCCGCCTACCGCCGGCGCCCGCGCCAATCGCGTGGTCAGCGGCGCGTGGATTTGTTGCTCGATGCCGCCGCAGACGTGATTGCCCAGCACGGACTCAACGCCGCCACGGCCGAGGCGATCGCGCAGCGCGCACAAACCGCCAAGGGATCGCTGTATCAGTTTTTCCCAAATCGTGATGCGGTGGTCGCCGCGCTGGCGCTTCGCTTTGCCGACGAACTGCGCAGCATTCACGAACGGGCGTTCGCCACCGATCCACAGGGCATGTCGCTGGAACGGCTCATCGATCGCATCGTGCGCCCGCTGGCAGCCTTTCACGATCGCAATCCGGCCTTTCGTCGCGTGTTCATGACCGCCGATGCACCGATCAACTCCACCGGTGCGGCGCCCAATCGCATCCGGGCGCAGATTTTCGACTCCATTGTCGATCGCCTGGACGTACTCTTTGCGGCGAGAAACCCGCGATTGCCCGCGCGTGATCGTCGTCGCGCGGCGCTTGTGTCCGCCAGCATCGGCCAGTCACTACTGGCCCGCCGTGATCGTGCCGTCGCCGCCGAGAAGAAGCCGCTGCTCGACGACCTGCGGCGCGTGCTCTTCGCCTATCTGTCGCCGTTGCTCGATGCACCGCTGCCATCGGCGCCTGCCACGCGATCTCGGCCCGCGCGCACAACAAAGAAATCGCCGCACGGTACGTGATCGCCGCGAGGGCGCTCCACGCCCTACCCTCTGTCGTGCGTTTTGCACACCTTTCATGATTGCAGCTGTTCTTCGCGCGTGATCGCGCGACTCTGTACTGACTTCTGTCCCTGTGCCCATGCTTCGCCGTACCGTATCCGTTGGTCTCATTCAGGAGACCGCCAATGACGATCGCGCTGCCAACCTCGCGCGTACGATCGACAAGATCCGCGAAGCAGCCGCGCAAGGCGCGCAAATCATCTCGCTGCAAGAGCTCTTCAATGCGCCGTACTTCTGTAAGTCGCTCAAGCTCGATCGCTTTGATCTGGCCGAACCGATCGCCGGCGACACCGTGCAGGCGCTGCAAAAGGTCGCCGCCGAGCTCGCGGTGGTGCTCGTGGTGCCCATCTACGAACGACAGGCCGCGGGCCTCTACCGCAACTCCGCCTGCGTGATCGATGCCGACGGTGCACTGCTCGGCACCTACCGAAAGATGCACATTCCGCACGACCCGTTGTTCGAGGAGAAGTACTACTTCGCACCTGGCGATGTTACCGGCGATGAACGCTCGCACACCCACCCCGGCATCAACGGCTTTCGCATGTGGCGCACGCGCTACGCGAACATTGGGGTGTTGATCTGCTGGGATCAGTGGTATCCGGAAGGTGCACGCATCACGTCGCTGCTTGGCGCGGAGATTCTGTTCTATCCCACCGCCATTGGTTGGCATCCGGCGGAGAAAGCGGAGTTTGGTACGGCCCAGGTGGAAGCGTGGCGCACCATGCAGCGCTCGCACGCCATTGCCAATGGCGTGTTTGTCGCGTCACCCAATCGCGTGGGACTTGAGCCTGAGGCCGGCACCGACGGCATTGAGTTTTTTGGCCAGTCTTTTATCGCGGATCCGTTCGGCCGATATCTCGCGCAGGCCGGCACGCAACCGGAAGTACTCGTTGCTGCCTGCGATCTTGGATTGATTGAGGACACGCGCCGCAACTGGCCGTTCCTTCGCGATCGTCGCATCGACGCCTACGGACCGATTCTGCAGCGGTGGCTCGGCGAGTGAGCGGAGACAGTGTGCGCATTGAGGGCGAGTCGCCGCGTGGGCCGTTTCGCATGCCCGCTGAATGGGAGCCGCACGACGCAACGTGGATTGCGTGGCCACACCACGAGCCGGACTGGCCGGGAAAATTTGAACCAATCCCGTGGGTGTACGCCGAGATCGCGCGCGCACTCGCCATGTCGGAGCGCGTGGAGATTGTCTGCCACGACGACGCGGTGCGCGAAGATGCTCATGCCTGTCTCGCGATGCACGGGGTCTCGCCCGACGCCTACCGCCTGCATCTCGCCGCGACTGATCGCGTGTGGTTGCGAGACAGTGGACCAACCTGCGTGCATGACAGCATTGGGCTGGTATCACTGATGCGTTGGGATTTCAACGCCTGGGCCAAGTACGACAACTTTTCAAACGACCAACGCATTCCCGATCTCGTGCACACGGTCACCGGTGCGCCGATCGTGACAGCGGTGCGCCCGGATACCGGTGCTCCACTGGTGCTCGAGGGCGGCGGCATTGAAACGGACGGACTGGGCACCATGCTGGTGACGGAGGAGTGGTTGCTGTCGGATGTGCAGGTGCGAAACCCCGGGCTCACGCGCGCCGACTATGAACGCGTCTTCGCCGATACGCTCGGTATTTCGCACACGATCTGGCTGGGCGAAGGATGTGTGGGCGACGATACGCATGGGCACGTTGACGATATCGCGCGTTTTGTGGCACCGGGCGTTGTGGTGCTCGCGCACGAAGCAGATCCGGCGGATGAAAACCATGCGCGCTCGCTCGACAATCTGCACCGGCTCTCTCGCGCCCGGGACGCGCGCGGCGAGCCACTGCGTGTGATCACGCTCCCGTTCCCGCGCGCCGTGATCATGGACGCGCAGCGGCTGCCGGCGAGCTACGCGAACTTCTACATCGGGAATCGGATTGTGTTGGTGCCAACGTTCAACGATGCCAATGACCGGATTGCACTCAATACGCTCGCCGATCTTTTCCCTGATCGCCAGGTGATCGGCATCCATGCCGTGGATCTCGTGTGGGGACTTGGCACGCTGCATTGCCTGACGCAGCAGCAGCCGTCACCCCGACCGCCGGTTATCGCATGACCGACGAGCCCCGCGACACCAGCGCTGTGACCACCGACCTGCCGCCCACCGACTTCGAGGGGCGACTGGCCGCGTTTATCGGTCCGCGCTGGGAATCGGCCTACCGCGCCAAACTCCGTGTGTTTCTGGAAGACGCGAGTTTTGTGCCCACGTGGAACTGGTCTGCCGCACTGGCCACGCCGTTCTGGTTCCTGTACCGGAAGATGTACCTGTGGTTTGCCCTGTTCTTTTTTCTTCCGGGACTGGTGCTGCAATGGCTCGTGCCTACCGATGTCACGCTCACGCCCGACAACATCTTCGAGCCGCAGAATCAACAGCTGTTGCTGATGCGTCTGGCGATCCTCGTTTCGTCGAGCCTGGCTGCCGGAGGATCAGCCAATTGGCTGTTATTTCGACGCGCCAGCACGGCAATTCGTGTGATTGACATGCAGCCCATGGGCGCGCGTGAGTCACACGAGTTGTTGCGCCGGGTTGGTGGCATCAACCGTGGACTCACGTTTACGATGCTGGCGGTGTTCTTCCTCTTGGGACTGGCAGGAACGATGGGTGGGTTGGGACCGTAAGGGCCCCAACAGCGCGAGGCGGCGTGTTAGCGCTCGCCCCGCACCGTGACCAACTGCGAGGTGCTGTCCACCGACGACGCGCCACGCAGCGTGACCGTGAGTCGGTACTCGCCGGGCGGGACTTCGGGCCAGGTAAACTGCACCGCGCGACCAGGCAAACCGTCAGGGCGTCCCGCGTCACGAAAGCTGATGGCCACAGGGGTCATCGCTCTCGACAACCGGAGCGCATTGCCCATGCGCTGCATAAAGCTCGCACTCGTACGCGTCGCACGTACCGTAACCTGTAGCGGTGCGTCGGGCGATACGGGCAAATACGTTTCCCAGTACAAGCCGAACGAACGACCCGGCTCAATGTCGTTGCTCCCCCACGCGCGTCCGGCCACGCTTTCCAGCGATGGCGTGGCACCCGCATCACCAGCGGCGAGCAGCAACATGTCACTCACTCGCACACCAGACCCAAGCGGTTGCACCGCTGAGCGAACTCGCGCGGCGCGCTTTGCACTTGGCGCCATGACTTCGAGCGAAACGAGCGCCGTCGATCGACCGATCGTCGCGATCACCGCGCCGTTTGCTGGCGCGTCTTCCTTGATCTCCTGCGACACGATTTTCGCCGAGTCGTCGGCCACGAACAGTCCAACCTGATACGGTGCCGGACCCATGCGCTGCTCGCGCATCAATCGCCATGCGCCAGCCACCACGGTATTGTCTCCGCGCTTGAATCGCGCCAGTTGATGCGGAAGCAATGCAAATCCCGTCGCGTAACGCGGTGCATACCGCATACGCGCGTCCTTGCGATCAGGCTCCCAGTCAATCGCTGAGGCATTCATCGGAGTCAACAGCGCCAAGCGCGACGGCATGAAATCGTAGCTCGGTGTCGGCTCATGCCCGATAATGCTCGGCAGTCGCGGATCGAGTGCGCCAGCCGTCTGCATGGACCACGCGGTTGGCCATCCGTACCGCACCTGAATGGCCGGAATGGATCCATCGAACGGTACGTCATACGGGATGCGCCCCTGCCCGTGCACAATGGAGATTGTGTGGCGGGCGAACAGTTCGTTACGTGCATCGTTGGCCGGCAGCATCCAGAGCGGCTGCGCGAGTCGCAAGATCACATCATTCTGCGCGCGGCGCGCGTTGCAGCTCTGTGCCAGGTAGGCTTCGTGCAGCGCTGTCGGGAGCCACGGCGTCATGTTCGTCCACTCGCAGCGCATCGAGTCGGGCATGGCGCCGAGTGCACGGTCAAATGCCGAACTGGCATCGGCGTGACGGTCGGCCACATGCAGCGCGAGACCGCGCAGCGCGTCGCACCACCACGCCGTGCCAGCGCACGCACGAGCCGCCTCCAGGGCGACCGGCAGTTTCTGCTGTTCAAGCGCGTAGCGTACA
>JBGTOG010000347.1:0-13297 GCA_041742675.1 Gemmatimonadaceae bacterium
CTGCTTGATGTTTCGAGAGCGCTGCAACAGCGGCCTGTGGAAAACGCGAGATGGCACCCCTACGGCCGCCGCACAACCTCGAACGCCACTCGACGTGTGCCCGCGCCGGGTTCCCTCCGATGCCGCAACCCGATGCCACCCGCCTCGGCGAGGACGCAGTGTACCGTCTCATCATCGAGCGCGTCCGGCACGCATCGGGCCCCTTCTGTCTCCACTCGCAGCCACTGCACGGCGTCTCGATCGAGGCGGGCGGCGTGGACTGTATACCGACCTGCCGCCAGCGGCCAGCCGCGTGATTCGGCCGCGTCGAGACTCACGGTGTCCGACACGATCGTTTCGTAGACATTCACATGCTCGATGATCTGTCGACCGCCCACGTCGACATACAGCGTCGTGCGCCCGACTCGACGCGGAAGAACGCGACCGGAGTCGATGTCGACAACGGTGCTGTCGTCCACGCGTATTGAATGCACGGGGAGTGCGCGCGTCGTGCCATCCGCAAACTCCGCGAGTACTTGATAGCGTGGCGCTGGAGCACGGAGCTCAAGTCTGCTAAGAAACGTGCGTTGAATGGCGCGAGGAAAGTGACACTCGACGTTAAACGCCTCACGCAGCTCGCCGTACCCTAGTTCGATGCGCGTTGATCCTTCCCGCACGCAGCGCAGGCTGTCACGCTGCACTTCGACGAGCGATGGATTCGCCGGGCTCACTGTGAGCCGTCGCATCGGCAATGTGTCGCTGGCAGTGGAGATGGCGACCACCGGGAGGTGTGCGAAGTGCGTGCCGTATAGAGCGAGCGAACCATCCGGCAGGTCGAGCTTCAGCGACGCTGGCGTGTCACACGCCGCCGAGGCTCCTGACAGTGCGACTACGAGAAGAAGGTGACGCATATTTTTCTCCCGGCCCGTTGACCCGTGTACTCAGCGCTCAGCGTTCAGAGCTCGCGTTGAGTTCCGTGAGGCGTGCACGTGCGCGTTCCACTTCAGGCTGCAGATGAGCTTCTGCCGCCATGCGAAGGGCCACGAATTCCTGCAATGCCGAGCGCTCCTCCTCCCGACGTCCGAGTTGACGCGCTAAACGAGCCACACGACGCAGCCGCTCGGAGTGGAACATTGTGTAGCCGAACTGCGTGTCGCGGCGCTTCGCGACTCGCAGTGAGCGTTCCGGCTCGCCGGCACGCTCCCACAGTTCGGCCAGCACGAGATTGCCGGTGGTGCGGACGACACGCCGATCAAGCGACGGCGCGTGAATCAGCAGGCTGTCCAGCAGCTCGATGCGCGCACGGGCACCAGACGTACCGCGAGCAAGCTCCAGTTGTGCGGCGATGGCGGCATCGAACACGTGATGCTTGTTCGCGTCCCACTTATTCACGACTGCACCGCCCGCCGCGCGTATCGCACGCTGTCGTCGCTCGACGCTCGATGTATCACCTCGGGCCAGATCCCATTGCGCTATCGAGAAGTGGGCCGTGGCGTACTCGAGACTCACATCGGTGTCCGGCCGATCGCGAACATACTCTTCCAGCACTCGCGCACTGCGTTCCGCCTGCACGCTGTCCCCGTCCCACGCGAGTCCGGCGAGCACGGTCTCTGCATTTGCGAGGATGTCGGACACCGGCGCCGACACTGCGCGGGCCGCAGCGGGCTTGCCGGTATTCCAGTAGTACTCGCGATGGAATCGGTCGGAGAGGGAGCCGGCTTGTCCGACGGAATGTCGTTCATACCACGCAATCGCGGAATCAGCCATTGCGAGATTGACGCCACCTCCGGTTGCGAACGGAAACGTCGCCAGATTCGCGAGGTAGAGCAAGTCGTCAGGTAAGCCTGCCATCACTCGATCCATTGCGGCGAGCTGCGTACCGGTGTTGCCCGTTGCCAGCTTGAACATGAAATCGTTCACGATGAAAAAATCGCCCGTGGAGTCACGCAGTGCCTGGCGCTCGTGAGCGAGACGGGCATTAAGTGTGTCGCCGAGCATAAAGTAGAGCTGTGATTGATGTTCAAGCGCAGGCGCGAAGCTTGAGTCAATCGCCTCGGCGCGCTTGAATGCCGCCAAGGAGCGGCCGTAGGGATCCGGCTCCTCGATCTGCTCACCGATATGAAAGAGATAGTCAGCGAACGCATACCAGACCTCGGCCGTGTTGCTGCGCGCCGCAAGTGCTTCCAGTGATTTAATGCGCGCGCGCATTGGCATCGGCGCGGGGTACGTTTCACCAACGTTGGAGACGAGCAAGAGCGAGTCGGTCCCGCTGAGTCGCGCGCGATGCTGCCAGGCGCGCTCGAGCCACGGACCAGGGATCAGACGATCGATGGCCCATCCGTTCGTGAGATTGACGCGTAGCGCTGCGATGGCAAAGGTGGTGTCCGCGTTGTACGCCGCAAGGAACGACTCTCCCGCATCCACGTAGCGGCCGCGTCGGTAGAGCTGTTCCCCTACTAGGTAGGGCGCAATCGCTTCGGGTTTCGCCGAGAGCACGCTCTTGAGTCGCTCCTGCGAGGCGCCATCACTGATTGAGAGCAGTGTGGTAACCAGTCGCGTGGCGAGAGAGAACACACTGTCCGCCGATCCGTCCACACGAGCGCGCGCAATTTCACCTCCGTCACGCGTACGGATGAGTCGCGCGTTCACGGTAAGGCGTTCGCGTGTACCAACCACATCGCCGAGTATGAGCTGACCCGCACCGGCATCCATCGCCGCGCGCGAGGCGCCTTCATCGTCGAGATCATCATCTGCTGATCCCGCGACGCGTCGCCAGCGATCGAGCATGACGCGCATTCCCGTTGCGGAGATTTCCGGGAGTGTCTGGAGTTGAGGCACGATAATGTCGCCAAGGCCCTCGCGGAGATACTTCGCTTCCTGCGCCGCTCCACCAACACGGAACGGGGCCACGGCGATTGTGGCGTCGTCTGCAGTTGTGGCAGCGCGACCGAACATCCACCATGCACCGATCGCCATGACCAGCACCGCCACAGCGCCAATCGCGAAAACACTGCGATTTGCGGGCGGTGTGTCGGTGCGCGTTTCGCCGGAAGGGAGATCAAGCACGCTGAGCAGTTCAGACGCGCTTTGTGGCCGAGCTACCGGCTCTTTTTCAAGACAGCGCATCACAAGAGTGGCCAGCGCAGTCGGCACGTTCGATTCGACCGTCTTCAGCGCCGTCGGCATCGTTCCCATCTGCGCCTTCAGCAACGCCGTGCCCGACAGTTCGGCGAATGGCCGTTGCCCGCTCAGTAACTCGTACGCGACCACACCCCACGCGTAAATGTCGGCACGGTGGTCGAGTGCTGGGTCGGCTGCGATCTGCTCTGGCGCCATATACGCCGGCGTGCCCAAGGAAACGCCAACAGCCGTCATCGTGTCCGTTGCTTCGGATCCCTGCGTGGCTGCGGAGACGGCTTTGGCGACGCCGAAATCGGTGACAAGCGCGGCACCCGATGAGAGCAGAATGTTTTCCGGTTTGATGTCGCGGTGCACCACGTTGCGCGCATGCGCGGCGCTCAGGGCGCGCGCCACATCACGCAGGATGCCGACGGCTTCCGGAAGCGGAACCGCACCGCGCATCAGCCGCTCGCGCAGCGACGCACCATCCACCAGCGGCATGGTGAAGTACGGCATCCCCTCGGCGTCACCCGCCGTGAGCACGGGCACGATGTTGGCGTGCTGCAGCTGCGCGGCGGTCAGGATCTCACGGCGAAAGCGCTGCGCCGAACTCGCGGTCCACGAGTCGTCAGGGAGGGTCTTGATGACCACCTGTCGGCCGAGGGCTCGCTCTGTGGCCACGAATACGCGGGCCATTCCACCGCCACCGAGCTCGCGCTCGATAGTGTGGGTGGCGTTCATGGCCGAGCTGATGCGATCGAGTACCGGATCTGACAAATTCAGGTGGGCTAGGGGGAAGACGCGGATAAAATGAAGGCTGGCGGCGGTCGGCGATAGTTGTGTGCGTTCAGCTAGTAGTCACCCAGCTAGCTGTTGGTGCGAAGCAACCCTACGTGGAGGTCAAGGGTCAGACGTATCGATCGCTGATGACCGCCCGGCTGATTGACTACGGCGAGGAGCGACAGATGAACGTTTGCTTGATCAACCACCGCGAGGAACACCGCTGATGACGTCATCCTTTCGAATATCGCCCAGCGCGGTTGCAGCGATGCTCGTGCTCAGTCCGTTGAGCGTGCGGAGTCAGACCGTCCCGGTCGTGCGGTTGGGGCCGCCCAACGCCCGGCTTGCGGTAGACCTCTATGGGATAGGCACTGGACGAGAGCTGGCTGACGGGCGTTTGCTCACCGGCGAGGGGAGTGAGACAACGCGTCGCTTGCTTGTCGTGGACTTTGCGCGTGGCACCACCCAGCAAATCGGCCGGCAAGGTGCGGGGCCGGGTGAATACCGAATTGTTAGCCAGCTGTTGCCGCTGGCGGGCGACTCGACGCTGTTCGTCGCGGATGAAATGCGATGGCTGGTGCTCTCGGGAGCCAGCATCGTGCACACAATCGTCGGGCCGAATCCGGCGATGCTCTCGGCGAGAATCGTGTTTGGCTCCGATACCATCGGCAATCTGCTGGGGTCCGCGCGCACCGTACCTTCGCACGACTCGAGCAGCAAAACTCTTGTCTCGAGAAAATCCGGCACAGCGACACTCGTTACTCGGCTGCGTTCGACAACCGAGACCGGATACCCTCCTCCACCAACTCCCCGTGGTCGAGGGGGCTTAACCTACTTTCGCGGTCCTTGGAATGGCGGTGAACTCGCGCACCTGTTTCCCGATGGATGGCTGGCCGTCGCACGCGTGCAGCCGTATCGAGTTGATTGGCGCACACCAGACGGACGATGGATTCTCGGCAAGCCGATACCAACGCCGGTTGTTCGTGTGACCGAAAAAGAAAAAGTTGCTTACATGCAACGGTCGGCTGAACGCAGCGGAAATACTCCGCAATCGCCAAACGTTCATCCAACGTGGCCCCGCGAAGTGCCGCCGTTTACTCCCGGCGCGTTGCGTGGTAGCAGTGACGGACGGTTGTTGATCATGCGCACACCAACCGCAGATCGCCCGGAACAGCGCTTCGATATTGTCGATCGTCAGGGACGCGTGGTACAGCAGTTGCTGCTCGAGAACAACCAGCACATTTTCGCGTTTGGCAAGAACTCGGTGTACGTCGCGGTTACCGACGATGACGGTCTGCAGCGCATTCAGCGGCATCCGTGGCCATAGCGAGGGTTCAGCTTTTTGGGGTGGCGGCAACGCCACTGCGTTGGAAATCGAACGGCGCGCGCCCCTCAATCAATGGCTTCGCGAACCGATCCGTCCACAACGGGGTTCGCATAGCATGGCCCATGGCATCGGTACCTCGTTCCGCGGTTTGACCGTCGTCGTTCTTGCACTAACACTCGGCGGCTGCGCCTCCCTGGCACTTGGTGCGGCCAATCTCATCGAGAACGGCAACGCACAGTCCGCTGAGTTTGCGTACGGTGACGAGACGCGACAACGGTATGATGTCTACCGCCCGGTCGGCCCCGATGGCGTCCCGCTCAGCGGTCCGCTGCCCGTGGTGATCTTTCTGCACGGGGGCAGTTGGGAGACGGGAGACAAGGACTCGTATCGGTGGGTCGGGCAGGGCATCGCGGCGCAGGGATTCATCGCGGTGCTCCCCAACTATGGACTGATGCCGGAACGTCGATTCCCGGGGTTTGTGGACGATGCCGCACGTGCCGTAGCGCACGCAAGTGCACAGCTCACCACGTGGGGTGGTGATTCGACGCGCGTGGTGCTGATGGGACACAGCGCCGGTGCACACATCGCGGCGCTTATCGCGTACGATGTGCGGTATCTGGCCGCGCACGGGCTGACGCCGCGCGTGTTTTCAGGCGTTGTGGGGCTATCCGGTCCATACGATTTCATCTTCGACACGGAACTTCTCCAGCGCACCTTCGCCGGCACACCAGAGCAGGAGCGCAATGCGCTGCCGGTGCACTTCGTGACTGCACAGGCACCGCCTACGCTGCTCGTAATGGGACGCGATGACAACACCGTGAAGCCTCGCAACACCCACTCCCTCGCCGCGCGGCTCGGTGCAGTGGGCGCGCGCTTCGACACGCTCTGGGTAGACGGATCGCACAGCGTATCGGTGAGCGCGTTTGCGCGCCACAATCGTAAAGACAGCGAGATTGTGCGGCGTGTGCGTGAGTTTGTGTTGTCGCGCTAGTTCGCACGTCCCCGCGATGCACCTTCGACGTGCGCCGCTCGCGTCACTTCTCAGCTGTCGAGCGCGCTCGCGATCGTAAACTGCTACTCGCCAGTTCATCCATCATTTCCGCGAACCGTGTCCAACCGATTCGCTTGGCGTCCTGCTCATAACGTCCTTTCCAATACAACGCACCGCGGCCGATCTCCATCTCGCCAAGCTTACCCTCTTTCCCATGAATCTCCAACGTGAGCGCGGTGCCGGCCCTCGACAGCTCGGTAACACTCAGTTGCGCTTTGACTGAGTGGACTCGGCGAGTTTTCGATTTCTTGGCGGCGGCCTTCTTTTTTGGCATGTTCGCAGTCTCCCAAAGTGTTCGTGTGATACGGTCTGACGTTTGCTGTGCGCAGACACTCCGTTCAACATGCGGACGCGGAGCGGAGTGTTCAATAGCATGACGTCGATCATCGGGGCTGCGCGAAGAGACATGCACACACGGTGGCCGGAAGAGTCGCACGACGGCAAGCTCTGCTGCAGCGCGACACAGTGTCGCTGTTGGAAAAGGTATCGCTGAAATTTGCTGGTGAAGTGACGCATTTGCCATGGTGAATTGCGCCGAGGTGCCCGAACTGAAACACCGGGACGCTTTCCGCGGAACCGACGGCGAAGTGCTCGCTCGGCAGGAAGCGCCGCCCTACTTGCGGTCCCGTCCGACGAAGCACACCGTCTTATCCCGGCTCATCGAACCCTCATCTCACAGGCAGGCAATCCCATGCGCCCCGTTACCCGCTCACTGGCTCCCCTGCTCGCTTCCGTCGTGCTCGCGTTGCCGCTTTCCACAGTGCAGGCGCAGATCACGACGTTCTCGGCGTTTCTCTCCGGTCTGCAGGAAGAGCCGCCGAATTTGTCACCGGGAACGGGTACAGTAGTCGTTACGCTGAACGAGTTCGTGAACACGATGCGCGTCAAGGTCAGCTTCACGGGTTTAATCGGGACGACTACGGTGGCACACATTCATTGCTGCACGGCAACTCCCGTTGCGGGCACCGGTCGCTGTCGCCACCACGACGCCGACCTTCTTGGAGTTCCCCTCGGGTGTGAGCTTGGGCACGTATGATCGAACGTTCGACATGCTCAACGCTGCGTCGTACAACGCGGCTTTCATCACGGCAAACGGCGGCACCACTGCGACCGCGTTCAGCGCGTTGACGGCAGGTATGTTCGCGAACAAGAGCTATTTCAATCTTCATACCAACCTCTATCCCGGCGGCGAGATTCGCGGCTTCCTGCAGGTCGTGCCCGAACCAAGCACGTACGCACTGATGGCCGCGGGTCTGATCGGGCTGGGCGTTGTTTCGCGGAGACGACGGGCCTGAGGCACCAGTGTTCAGCGGAGCGGCCCTCGCGGAGTTGTGAATGCACGAAACTCTCTGGGCCGCTCCGTCGGCAGCAATAATTCACAACGTATTTAGTGCACCTCGGCCCGCCGCCATTGCCGCGCAGTCACCCACGCTCCCACAGCCGCCGTCAACGGCACCATGAGCAAGTGATACCACGTCACGTGAATGCGCAGCGACGATTCGATTGACATTGCCCACAGGCCGGGCGATGCATACGGATACCACGAACCGCCTGGAGCAAAGACAGCGAGTTGAGCCGACGCAATGAGGAGGATCAATGTCGCGAAGCCCGGGATATAACCTCGACCAAGCGTCGCTGCCAATGCAACCGGGAGCGCGAGCAGCGCGGTCATGATCCCAAGAGCGAACACGCGACTTAAGGCTTCTAGGACCAAGGCATCCAGGCCGCCCAATCCGATAGCCATGCCGCCCAGCCAAGTGGTCAGCGTCAACAGCAGGCAAAGCGTGAACGACCAGGCACCGAGTACCAAGAATTTGGCCCAGGCGATGCGACCACGTGAGACGGGTAGCGCATAAAGCGACGGCAACGTGCGGTCGGAGTATTCCCGGCCGAACGTCCAGACGACCAGGATTCCAACCGCCAGCAGCACCGCAGCTGCCTGAATGTGATTGATGAGGCTGGTGTATCCCAGCCACCCCTCGCCGATGACCATGGCCTTTGCTTTGGCGGCCACCGGGCTGTTGCTGTCGGCGTCTCGCACCGCATAAAACGAACCCGCCATTGCAGGAAGCACGATGACGGTGACCAAGGTGGTCGCAATCACGGTCCGCGCGTGTCGGAACTTGAGCCATTCAACTTCCACCGCGGCGTCCATCAAGCCTGCCCCGAGCTTCGGCGTTCTTCCTCGCCGTAGACCATCTCGAAGAATCGGTGTTCCAGGTCCGCTCCGTGTGGGTCCATCTGGCCGATCACTCGGCCACGATGCAGCACGGTGATGTGGTCAGCGATGCGGGCGATCTCGTCGAGGTGATGGCTGGATACCAAGACGCCTGTACCATGTTCGTCCGCAGCCCTACGAAGCATGTCCCGCACCAGGACCACGCCAGCGGGGTCGAGTGCATTGGTGGGTTCGTCCAGGACGAGGAGACGAGGCCCGTGCACCATGGCAGCAGCGAGTCCCAATCGTTGGCGGTTTCCAAGGGACAACGTCCGGGCAGGTCGGTCGATCCACCGACTCAGCTCGAATCGATTGATGATGGTCGACGCTGCGTGTTTTGCGTCACTCGACGACAAACCGTGCAGGCGGGCTGCAGCGTACACGTTGGTGCGAACTGGAAGTTCGGGGTAGGCGAACGGCGACTCTATCATGTGGCCCACGTTGCGCCAGATGGAACTGGGGGCATTGCACACATCGTGTCCAAGTACGATGCATGTTCCCGCATCGGGCGCGACCATGCCAAGCAGGATGCGCATCATGGTCGTCTTCCCCGAGCCGTTCAAGCCTACGATGGCATGTATTTCGCCGGGCCTGAGGTCCAGGGAGATGTTGATCAGGGCGTGTTCTTCGCCGAAGCTCCGACACACGCCTATCAAAGAGATGAGCGCTGTCACATCGGGCTTGTCGTGGTCGGTACTCACGGTTGAGTGAGGGTGTCAGTCAAGTGCATCTCGCCCATCAAACTGCAACGTTTGTCGGAGTTTTTCACGTTTCGTCAACGACAGTGTTTGCGAATCCCAGCCACGCGGTATTGGTATCTCTGAAGCAGCGGAGCCATCGCCATTTCGTAGAAATGTACACGCATCGGCGAATCCGACTATCCGCCTCACGACAGCGCGTATTCCCCGAGGGCGATAGTCGCGTGCGCAGGCGCACGCTAATGATCAAGAAGTGCCGGGCACCCATCGACGTCAGAGTCGCAGGCACAACTTCACGTCACGACCGCAGGAGAAATAGGATGACTGAAGGCCACAAACAGCATCAGGGACGCAGTGCGTCAGACGACACCGTGAACGAGTCATCGCTCGATCTGGTGCACTGCAACTCTTTCGTGATTGACGCCAACCTCACCGGCTGGGTTTGGAGCGTTGCTGCCGTGGCGTACAGGGCTAACCCCAGAACGATTGACACGCTATGGAGTGAAGAGCGCAGCTACCGATTCGCTCCCTGCCGGCACGCCGACGGCACGAAGTGCAGAACACCGATACCGCCGTTGCCCTAGCCTGCAGATACGGAGCGCGTTGGGTACATCGCGAAGCGCCCTCAGCTGCTCCGGACCGGCATACCCGGCGTGCCCCTCGACTCGCGCTGCCAAGCCAGCAGCAGCGCGACGGTTAGGAGCACCGCATTCGCGCCCCACATTGCAACAATCGGTGACACGAATTGTCGATCAACAAGTGCTTCGCCGGTTACCAAAAGCGTGTAGTACATGCAGTACACGGCGATGCTGGCGACAACAACGAGCACGGTACCGCCGCGCGGGATGCGAAATGCGAGTGCCATGCCAGCGAGTGCAAACACGATGCACGCGGCGGGCAGCGCGAGTTTCTTCTGTACCTCCACCTCGAGCATTGTCACGCGTGCGGCGTCCGCAGTACCCACCTGCTCACCACGCGCAGCCTCACGCAGCTCCGCGATGGTCATTTCGCGCACGTGCTGTCCGGTTGGCCCTCCCGCATATATCGCGCTGAGTCGCTGATTCGTTCGCGGCACAAGCTCGGCGGTGACAGCGTACGCGAGCGCAGCAACCCCGATCGCGGCCGCGAGCACGGGCAACACCAGTCGGCGCGCACCATCGTGCACCCCCTGAGCCGCGGCAAGTGTGCCGTTCGATCCGAGGCGTGCGAACTGCTGCAGCACCGCGAACAGCACGGCCATTGGAATGGTCATCGCTGCGACAAAGGGCAGCGACAGCAGCAGCGCTTCCGCAATAGTGCTGGTCGACGCGCCGAGTGCATGCAGTCGTGGGACTGAATACCGCGCGTTGAGACTCAACATCGCGATCGTAAACAGCACAAAGGAAACGGCGAACGAGGCGGCATGTCCGCGCAGCAACTGCCGAGTGGTTGGCATTGGTGTTTGGCCAGCGGGAATGGGACTCGGGCGCAACCGCTCGTAAAGCACTCGGACTACCACATCCGACACACTTCGCACGCAGGTCAAGGCAACACGCATTGATCCATGCTCCCGCGCCTCCGCCACGTGGCGCGCGAACAGCGATTCCATGGCACCACCATGTTTGCGGTGCAACGTAACGGGCAACAATCGCAGCACCGTTCGATACACGCGCATCGCAATCATGCGCCCCCCAATGCCAGGCGTGTGTGAGCCACGCGCGCCAATGACTGCAGCCGTTCGGCCTCACGTTCGAGCACCACGCGCCCCAACTGCGATAGCCGGTAGTATCGCTCTCGACCGGAGATCCCTTCGGGCCGCTCGTCCTCCGCGATCTCCTCCAGCCAGTGCTGCTCGACGAGTTCCTCCAGCGAGCCGTAGAGGGTGGCCGGCCAGAGACGCACGCTGCCGTCACTCAGCGCACGCACGTCGTCCTGAATGGCCGAGCCGTAGCGTGGCGCGGCGGAGACGGAGAGCAGGATGAAAAAATGGTGTCTTTTCATGAGCGGGGGCCGCGGAGGTGGACGCTTACTATGTGACCATACTATCAAACCATAGTTTGCGGCGCAAGACTCCAACGTATTCTCGGGCAAGCTGAGGCAGACGAACAATGCAGCGCTGGCGCTGCTCCTGCCGCTGATGGTGCTCGACGACCAGCAGATGACCGGTGTCAATCGTTGGCTCAAGCCAGCGAAGTTTGCGGCGTCCATCGGCCTGTACCTTTTGACGATGGCGTGGTTGCTCCATGAACTGCGGAGCTCTCGCTGGATTCTCGCCACGCTCAGTGCGGTGATGCTCTGCAGCATGACGGGCGAGCAACTGCTGATCACGATGCAGGCGTTTCGCGGAGTCACCTCGCACTACACCATCGCGACGACCTTCGATGCCAGTGCCGCTACTCACGGCAGACGCAGCGGCGACTCCTCGCGACACGGTGCGACGTCATGCGGAGTAGCCGAACAGGCAATAACAGCGCGCTGTCAGCCTCAACGTGTTGTTATGCGTCGTCACGTGGCCGACCTTGACGACGCCAGCATCCGGGCCATGCGTTCCTGAATAATCGTGATGGCTTTGAGTGGCCGGACCATGACCTTGAACTCCACGATGTGTCCGGTTGCGTTCCACGTGATGATGTCAACGCCGTTGACCACGACGCCGTCAATCTCTGTTTCAAACTCGAGCATCGCATCGGATGATCCGACGATCTCCCGAACATAGCGAAAGCTTGAATTGACGAACACGACAAACGCAGCGCTGAGGTATGCCTTGGTTATCGCCTTCCCGCGTTGCGCAGTGTGCACGACGGGCGAGAAAAAGACTGCATCCTCGGCCAGCAAATCATCCAGGCCGGCAGGGTCGTGACTTCGCACCAGTGCGTGCCACTGTTCAACGGTAGTGTTCATGGCGCGAGTCAACTTACCAGTTGCGGTTGTGACGCCGAACGTCAGGTACTGCTGTCGTCGAGCAAATAGAATGCGAGCGCGCGGCGCACGCTACGGTAGACGTCCAATCCATCGTGGGACAGTGGCGGCGTCCGCGCCCGCTTGTACAGCAAGCGCCCACGCTTCCGTACGACGACCGCCTGTTCGTGCGTCACGCTACGCGCCCCTCAAGGTGCGCCGGACTTCGAAGCGCTCCCGCACCGCCGCGACTCGTAACTAGCCTGCACGTGCGATGCACACCAGATTTGGGGAATGCTGACCCGTCCCGTCGCCGTGTTCATCAACAACCCCGGCATCAGCGTCACCGTCATTCACAACTTCGAGATCCACCGGGCCCGCGGCTACGGCGTTGAGCTCGAAGAGCGAGTGGCTCGCGTCTATCAGTGGGATCGCATGGTGGAGCCGCTGCGCCGATGATGCAGCCCGTGCTCCCTCGACTTACCGCTGCCCTTGCCGAGCGCTACCGAATCACGCGAGAGCTCGGAGCAGGAGGCATGGCCACGGTTTATCTGGCGGAGGACCTCAAGCACCAGCGCTCCGTCGCGGTCAAGGTCCTCGACCCACACCTCGCCGCCACCGTCGGCGCCGAACGCTTTCTGCGCGAGATCCGCATCACCGCCGCGCTGCAGCATCCACACATCCTCACACTCATCGATTCGGGCGAGGACGACGGCTTCCTGTACTACGTGATGCCGTTCGTCGATGGGGAATCGCTCCGTGCGCGACTCCTGCGCGCCGCCGGGCCGCTCCCACTCCCCGAGGCGATCACGATTCTCCGCGAGCTGCTCGACGCACTCGCCCACGCCCACGCGCAGGGACTCGTCCACCGCGATGTGAAGCCCGAGAACGTGATGCTCACTGGCCGTCACGCAATGGTGCTCGACTTCGGAGTCGCCAAGGCGGTGCAGTCGGCGCGCGAAGGTGCACGCCCGGTAGTGCCCGAGGAGGGAACACTCACATCCGTTGGCACCTCGCTCGGGACGCCGGCCTACATGGCTCCCGAGCAAGCCGCCGGCGATCCCGCCATCGACCACCGCGCTGATCTCTACTCGGCGGCACTCGTCGCGTATGAGATGCTGAGCGGCGGCGTGCCTTTCACTGGGCGCCCGCAGGAAGTGCTGGCCGCGCAGGTTACGGCCGCGCCGCGTCCGCTGCAGGAGATGACACCATCGCTTCCGCCTTCGCTCGCTGCGCTCGTGATGCGC
>JBGTOG010000418.1:0-3832 GCA_041742675.1 Gemmatimonadaceae bacterium
CATGCCGCCTTGGCCGAGTTCGCGCTCGAGGCGGTAGCGGTCGCTGATCGCGGCGGCGAGGCGGTCCGGTGCGTCACCCATCAGCGCATCACCTCGCGCAACTCCGCCAGGAATCCCTGTGCGTACACCACCGGCGCCGCCCCTTCGCGACGGGGATCGCGAATCATGAGGAAGCGCCCGTCGGGCGCGACGTCGTACTGTTGTCGATTGCGGGCATTCCGGTAGCCGTCGAGGGGAAAGAGCTCACGCGGATCGCCAACGTCAAGTTGCGGTCCGGCGCCGACACTGACAGCCATCATGTGTGTTGCCGACTTGAAGTAGAGTTCGCGTCCGTCGCGCGACCATCGGGGCTCGGTGCCCTGTCCGCGCGAAACGAGTTGCCGCGGTGTGCCCTCCGGGAACGGCGCGATGTAGACATCGTCGCGGCCGTTCCCAACGTCATCGGTGAAATATGCGAGCCAACGACCGTCCGGCGAGAGCGAGATGGTCGCGGAACTGCTCTTGTCCACCACGAGCGGTCGTAGTGTCGTGTCGCCGCTCAGTGCGCGATACCAGATGTCGGACACGGAGCCTTCCCGGTCTGACCGATAGACCATCCACGCACCATCAGGAGAAATCTCCGCTTCCCAGATTCCGTAGGGCCCACGGAACACCAGCTCGGGTTCGGCGCTGAGGTCCGCCCGCACCTTGCGGATCACAACGTCGTTGGCGTCGCCCCGCGTCCCGACCGAGACGAAGTAGATGGTGTCGCCGTCGGCCGTCCAACTGGGTCGCCAGTTCGCGGAGCCGGACGCGATGAGCTTCTGGCGTCCTCCGTTCGCGCGACGGAGCCACAGGTCGGTGGTCTCGCCGCGGATGCTCACGGCGAGCGTGCGACCGTCCGGCGAGAGCGCGGGATATTCGAAGCGGTCGCGCCACGTGGAGTCAAACGGCGTCACGCGGCCGGCACGATCGGACCATACGAGTTCGGAGCCTCCGAGCCCATCCGTGTTGAGCGAATAGAGCGCATCGCCACTCGCCGAGAGCGCGAGGCTCGCCGCCGCGACATCTCCGATGACTGGAACGGCGCTCGACGTCGTCTCGAGACTGGAGAGATCGAAGGTCATCGCGAAGAGACCACCGTCCCGTCCGGTGTAAAGCAGGTGCCCCGTGGGCGCGTACCAGCCACCCGTCGCCCCGGACACCAGCAGCGTCAGCGAGTCGCTCCGTGTGTCCAGCACGTACAGGGCCGACGACACGGCACAGTTCCCGGGGCACGCCGACACGAGCACACCGTGGCTTCCCGGCAGTGCGGACATCCCGATGACCGACCCGGAGACATCCGGGATCATCGCCAAGGGTGGCTGGTTCGCATCGTTGGCATCGAGCCGAGCGACTAAACTGCCACCAGCCGTGTAGTAGATGTGGCCGTCATCGGACCACGCGCCAACCTTCCAGTCAGGGTTCACGTCGCTGCCGAGTGTGATGACACCGTCTCCCGACACCGGGACCTTGCGGACTTTCCGATCGACTGTCAGGAATCCGATCCACGCGCCGTCGGGAGAGAAGAAGGGCGACACGCCACCTTCGGTCCCCGCGATCGGCTCCGCCTCCACGGCCTCCCTCCGCTTCAGCATCAACACATAGCCTCGCGGCGTGGAATCGACGTACACGATCGACGATCCATCGGGAGCGATCGCCGCCTGCGTGGCGATGAGCCGCGCACCGGGGGTGAGAGGATCCGGAAGCTGATGATTCCAGAGCGTGACCTGCTGCCGGCTCGGCGCCGGGCCAGATGCTTCACGCAGCCACCCGAAGCCGGCCACGACAATGGCCAGTGCCAACGCGGCCAGCAGCAAGCGCTCGCGCCCGGGTTTCGCCGTTGTCATGCGTGACCTATGCGCCGTCGCCCGCGTTACGCCGCCGGTGCCCCGCAGCGCCGCCACAAACTCCGCCGCCGTCGCGAACCGATCAGCCGGCAACTTCTCCAATGCCGTCGCCAGTGCGTCGGCCACGTGCGGAGGCACAGTCTTGCGACGCGACGTGACCGGCGGCGCCTGCTCGGTCACAATCTTCATAATGATGGCCTGCGCCGAAGACGCCGTGTGCGGCGGATCGCCCGCCAGCATCTCGTAGCACACGCTGGCCAAACTGTAGATGTCCGAGCGCGCCGTGATGTCGCGATCGGCGGTCGCTTGCTCAGGACTCATGTAGTGCGGCGTGCCGAGGCTCAGGCCCGTCTCGGTCATCCGACCACCGGCCGCAGCTGAAACCGCCAGCGCAATGCCGAAGTCCATTACCATCGCGCGCCCATCGTGCAGCAGGAGATTCTCCGGCTTGATGTCGCGGTGGATCACGCCGTGACGATGCGCGTAGTCCAACGCATCAGCAATCTCGCAGGTGATGCGCACCGCTTCGTCCACACCGAGTTGATTCTCGCGGTTGAGCCGATCCCGAATCGTCTCGCCCTCGATGTACGGCATCACATAGTAGAGAAATCCGTCGGCCTCGCCGCTGTCGAAGAGCGGCAGGATGTGCGGATGACACAGCGCGGCCGTGGTCTTGATCTCCTGCACGAAGCGCTCGGCGCCGAGCACGGCGGCGAGTTCGGGCTTCAGGACCTTGATGGCGACCTTGCGGTCGTGCTTGAGGTCCGCGGCGAGATACACGGTGGCCATACCACCGGCGCCGAGTGGGCGCTCGATGCGGTAACGGTCGGCGAGGGCGGCGGACAGCCGTTCCGCAGCGGAGCCCATCACGGTACGCGCACCTTCAGCTCCTGCGTGAAGTTCTGTACCACTACCGGCCGAGAAACCCCCGAGCCACCACGATCGCCCGCGATATCAATCATCAGGAAGCGCTGACCATCAGGAGCCGGCGCGTACAGCATCCGGCCTTCACCGCCGCGGGACTGCGGCGAGAAGAGCGGAGTGGTCCCGACGACCTGGAATCCATTCGCCGTGGTGGATCGCACGGAGACCACGGCGCCAGCATCGTTCACATAGAACAGCTCCCCGCCGCGCGCGCTCCAGCGCGGTGCCCCGCCGCCATCGCCCGAAATCTGCACGCGGCCTGACCCGACGTTGGGATATGGACTCACGTAGACCTCATCTCGCCCGGTGAGTGGGGAGACGTAGGCCAGCCAACGGCCATCGGATGACAGCGCCGGGGGTTCGATGTTGACGCTTGCGGGAATTCCGAGATTGGTCAGCGCGCGGTCTCCCGTGAGCGCAAGGTTGAGCAGTTAGCGGCGGCGATCCCCGGAGTCCTCCCCCACCAGCACAAGCGAACCGCCGGCCGGATTCGCGGTCATTGCGACCACACCTCGCGGCACATTTGCCACGGTCTCTGCGCTGCCGCTGCCGTCAGCGCGCCGGCGGTAGATGGTGGTCCCCTCGTCGGAGAGGTAGAACAATGAGCGGCCGTCGGCGCTCCACACGGGACTGCGCGCGCTGCGGCTTTCGGTGGTGACGAGTTGCAGCGGTCCGCCGCCCATTGAGGTGACCCAGATGCGGGAGAGCCCCGTGAGGTCGGTGGGGCGCTCCATCGTCAAGGCAACGGCCGACCCATCGGGTGAGAGACTCATTGAGCGCATCAGACCATCAATGCTCGTGCTATCCGCCAGCGCGAACGAACCGCGACGATCCACCCAACTCAGGCGCCCCGCGGCGGTGGACGATGATCCTGGTGTGTACAGCAGGTCACCGGTTGGGGAGAGCGCGAGGTCCACGGCGCCAAATCCGCCAATCGATAGTCCGTCCACCAGTCGAACAGGTTCGCCGCGGCGTTCCAGTCGGTTGAGGTCGAAGGACTGGCCCATCAGTGTGCCGTCTGCGGTCACCCACAGCAGGTG
>JBGTOG010000007.1:0-2071 GCA_041742675.1 Gemmatimonadaceae bacterium
GCTGCTGACGTTCGGCACGCGCAAGATGCCGCTCGAGCACTTCTCGGTCGTGGGCGCGGCGCTCTTCAAGCGGCGGCGGCTGAAGATCGACTACTACGCGCGCAGCACCGACGCGCATTCGACGCGCGAGGTGTCGCCGCAGCGCCTCGTGCACTATCGGGAGAACTGGTATCTCGACACGTGGTGTCATCTGCGCAACGATTTGCGCAGCTTCTCGGTGGACGGGATACGGCGCATCGAGGTGATCGATACGCCGGCGAAGGAAGTGGCGCTGACCTCACTCGACGAGTATCTGCGCAAGAGCTACGGCATCGTGCGCGGTGGGGAGATGCAGCGCGCCAAGTTGAGGTTTACGCCCGAACGCGCGCGGTGGGTGGCGTCGGAGGTGTGGCATCCGGACCAGCTGGGAAGCTTCGATCGCGAGGGGCGGTATCTGCTGGAATTGCCGTTTCGCGATGATCGAGAGCTGGTGCTCGACGTGATGCGGCATGGGCCCGATGTCGAGGTGCTCGCGCCGGCGGCGCTACGGCGAAAGGTGCGGGAGCTGCATGCGGCCGCGGCGAGCTTGAACGCGGCAGCGTGACTTGAAATCGGACAAGTAGCACATGAGTGCTACAATGGCGAATCGAACCAAGAGCGGGGCATCCAATGTCCACGACCACGATCCGTTTGCCGCAAGATTTGAAAGATCGCGTTGCCCGCGCCGCGGACCGGGCGGGCACCACGGCCCACAGTTTCATCCTGGAGGCGATCGCCGAGAAGGCGGACTTGGAAGAGCGCCGTAGTGAATTCCAGGATACCGCCGAGCAGCGGTATGCCGAGATCGTCGCGTCAGGAAAGACGGTACCTTGGGCAGACATGCGGCGTTACCTCGAGCGCCGTCTCACTGGGGCGAAAATTGTAGCCCCGAAGGCGCGCGCGCTGAAGCGCTGATCCGTTGTGT
Source organism: Gemmatimonadaceae bacterium (assembly GCA_041742675.1). Taxonomy (GTDB): domain Bacteria; phylum Gemmatimonadota; class Gemmatimonadetes; order Gemmatimonadales; family Gemmatimonadaceae; genus JAABRT01. Next base: position 944 of record JBGTOG010000007.1, read on the forward strand.
CCCATGTCGAACTCGCAGCGGAAGTTGCGGACGATCTCGATCGGATCGTTGAGCACCTAATTCAGCATCAGGTTGCAGATCTGCCGGAGCGAATCGACGCCATCATGCGCGCCATCGACGTGCTCGAGCACAATCCGCTGATCGGGCGGGTAGTGACAGGCGATCTCAGGGAACTTGTGATTGGACGCCGTACCCACGGCTACGTAGCCCTGTATCGCTTTGTCGCGGAGTTCGACACCGTGTTCGTGCTGGCGATTCGGGGACAGAAGGAAGCGGGGTACACAGGGGATTAAATCGGCCCGCCCTTGGGTGTGTTCACCCGATGCGTTGCGCTTGGGCTCGGGATTCCCTCTCCCGCGTGCGGGACAGGGCCAGGGTGAGGGTGCGAGTTCCGGTTCCCTCTCCCCAACCCTCTCCCGCGAGCGGGAGAGGGAGTTGAGCTGAGAGTGGCGAGGCGGAACAGCCGCACGCCTACGCGAGGCGGGAGTCAATCCCGTAGACGTCCGCGGTGTTCTCGAACAGGATGCGCCGGGCGAGCCAGTCGACCTGTTTCGCATCCCATACCCCGCGCACATGGCCATCGTGCAGTACGTGGTTCAACGAATCGCGCGTGTAGTGCGCTGCGGCGACGTGAAACTCCGGCGCGCTCGTATCCGATCCGTACAGCAGCTTGTTCGCCGGCAGGATCTCCAGCCATTCGGACAGCTTGGTGCGCAAATAGTAGTGGTGCAGATACGGCATCCACGAAAAATCCACGTAGACATTGCCGTAGGTCTGCGCGAGCGCCGCCAGGTGGCTCGAGAACGGATAGCCGCCGTGGAGGAGGATGACCTTCAGGCGATTGAGCGATGGCGTGTTGAGGAACGGCTCCAGCAGGAACGGCGCGCTGTTCGCGATGAGCATGCCGGGCTCCGGATGGCCCATGCCGACGTGAATCTGCATCGGGATGCCGTTGTCCGCGGCATATTGCGAGAAACGGCGCACGATGAAATTCTCCATCGGCGCGCGATCGACCACGGAGCCTGATGCCAGCGCGCTGTACACGCTGGATGCATCCGCGTACGTCGCCTCGCCGAAGTCGATCGACCTCACATACGCCGACACGATCTTGAGCCCGATGGCGCCTTC
>JBGTOG010000010.1:0-9863 GCA_041742675.1 Gemmatimonadaceae bacterium
CGCCGAAGTGTGCGCGCGCGCTGGTGTTGCCGTTGTCAGCGGACTTGCTCGCGGCGTTGACGCTGCTGCGCACCAGGGCGCACTCGATGCGCGAGGCACGACGATTGCTGTCCTCGGGACAGGCGTCGACGTGCCGTACCCGCCGCGACATCGCGCGCTGCAGGCGCAAATTGCCGCCGAGGGGCTGCTGATCAGCGAAGTCCCGCCAGGAGAACGCGGTCACGCCGGCACCTTTCCGCAGCGCAACCGACTCATCGCCGCGCTGGCCGAGATCACGGTGGTGGTCGAAGCGGGACGCGCGAGTGGAGCGTTGATCACGGCGCGTGTTGCGGAAGAACTCGGACGTACCGTGTGTGCGGTGCCGGGGGCGGTGTTCGCGCCCGAGTGCGTGGGTTCCAACGCGCTGATTCGTGATGGCGCGCAGGTCATTTGTACGCCGGATGATCTGCTGGCGGAACTGCAGCTCGAGCGTCAGGGCGCGGCTCCGCCACGGCTCGAAGGCGACGCCGCCGCGATTTGGGATGCGTTGCAGCGCGGTGCCGCGGATGTCGCCATCATCGCGCAGCGTTCCGGTCTCACACTGCGCGACGCCAATATCGCCCTGTCCGCTTTGGAGTTGCACGGTCTCATCGAGGTGGATGTGTCCGGCGTCGTGCGGCCGCTGGCGACGACGGGCGCGGCGTGACCGCCGCCTCGAGCGACACACGCTATCACCACGTTTATGTGCACGTTCCGTTTTGTGCGCGGCGCTGTAGCTACTGCGACTTCGCGATCGCCGTTCGATCACAGGTTCCGGTGCGTGCGTTTGTGCAGGGGGTCAATGCGGAGTTGGACGCGCGTGGACTGAACGCATCAGGGCCCACGACTCCGGTTGCGTCTCTGTATCTCGGCGGCGGCACACCATCGCGCCTCGGCGGAGACGGCGTTCGCGAACTGCTCGACGTGCTGCGCGCGCGGTTTGCGCCTGAACAAGACGCCGAAATCACCATTGAGGCCAACCCGGAAGATGTCTCCGCCGAGCACGCGCGGTTGTGGGCCGCCGCGGGCGTCAGTCGCGTCTCACTCGGCGTTCAGTCATTCAATGACCGCGTGCTCGCCTGGATGCACCGCGTGCACTCGGCCGACGCGGCCACGCGCGCGGTGGAAACGCTGCGGGACGCAGGCATTCGTGATGTGTCCGTGGATCTGATCTTCGCCGTGCCCACGGAGCTGGAGCGTGACTGGAGCGCCGATGTCGCGCAGGCGCTGGCGCTCGCGCCCACACACGTATCGCTGTACGGTCTCACGATCGAAGCAGATACGCCGCTGGGCAAATGGACGTCACGCGGCGAAGCGGTCGAGGCGCCCGAGGCGGCCTATGAGGGGGAGTTTCTGCACGCGCACCACGTGATCAGCGCGGCGGGTTTTGAGCACTACGAAGTCTCCAACTACGGACTCCCCGGCAAACACGCGCGGCACAACAGCGCGTACTGGCGCGGCGTCCCGTATCTCGGACTCGGGCCGTCCGCACATGGGTATGACGGCCATGAGCGACGCTGGAATACTCGGGCGTATTCTGCGTGGCAGCGCCTGGTGGACGTGGGCTCGGATCCGCTCGGTGGCGCCGAATCCCTGACCGCCGCTAACCGGGAAGCCGAGCAGGTGTACTTGGGACTCCGCACCAGCGAGGGGCTGCTTCTGCGCGACGGTGAGCGCGCGCTCGTGCAGCCTTGGGAGGGGGCCGGTTGGGTTTCACTCAGTGCCGACGGCGTGCTCCGGTGTACCGCTACAGGCTGGCTGCGGCTGGACGCCTTGGCCGCAGCGTTGACAATGCACCGAAGTCCTTAGTACTCTTGGGGTTATGGCATTTGCAGAGTTGAACGATCGGGAACGACGGGTGCTTGAAGCCGTGATTCAGGCGTACGTGGCCACGGCGGAGCCCGCCGGGTCGCGCGTTCTGTCGCGTCGATTCGAACTTGGCGTATCGCCGGCCACCATTCGGAACACCATGAGCGACCTCGAAGAAAAGGGGTTTCTCTATCATCCGCACACGTCGGCGGGACGTATCCCCACCGACAAGGCGTATCGCGTCTACGTCGATTCGCTGATGCGCATCGAATCGATTTCGGCCCGCGATCGCGACCAACTCGCGGCTCAGATTACGGCCGGTGGCTCGGCGATTGAAGCCATTCTTCGCTGCGCGGCGCAGTCGCTTGGCGTGCTCACGCAGGAACTGGGCATTGCGCTCGGACCGCGCCTCGACAAAGCGCTGCTGCAGCGCATTGAACTGGTGCGCGTGTCGGCGGAACGCATCCTCATGGTGTTGACGCTTGGCGGTGGTTCCGTGCGCACGATTTTCGTGGAAGTGCCCGGAACGATTGCCGACGAAGCGCTGGTGGAAGTCACGATTGTGCTCAACGAACGATTGAGCGGTCTCACGCTCGATGAAGTACGCACATCGCTTGGTGCCCGTCTGCGCGACGTGCCCGGTTCACTGAACGCGTCCGCGCTGCTCAACATTTTCGTGCAGGAAGGCGAGCAGGTGTTCGCCCGCGCCGCAGATCCGGTCGACAGTGTGGTGCTGGGGCAGGCGTCGTTGCTGGCCGAACAACCGGAGTTCTCCACGGGGGAGCGCATGCGCCAGCTGATTGAACTGACGGAACGGCGGCAGGAGCTGACGTCGTTGTTACAGTCGCGGGCCGGCGCCTCGGGGCTCAGCATCACGATCGGCAACGAACACGGTGATCCGGGACTGGATGCGTTTACGGTGGTCACGTCCGAATATCAGGCGGGCTCGCTCTCGGGCGTGATCGGTGTCATTGGTCCCACGCGCATGCCGTACCACAAGATTGTCGCGCTCGTTTCGCACACCTCGCAGCTTGTGACCGAGCTGCTCAGCTAAGTATTTCCGGGATCGAACATGGCCGATTTTTACGCGACATTGGGCGTCGCGCGCGATGCGTCGGATGACGACATCAAGAAGGCGTACCGCAAGCTCGCGATGCAGTGGCATCCCGATCGCAATGGTGGCGCCAAGGATGCCGAGGAGAAGTTCAAGTCGCTGACCGAGGCGTATGACGTGCTGCGCGATCCACAAAAGCGCGCCGCGTACGACCGGTACGGCGAGGCGGGACTGCGCGGTGCCGCCGGTGGCGGCGGGTTTGAACACGTCGATCTGTCGGAGGCGCTGAATATCTTCATGCGCGACTTCGGGGGCTTCGGCGAGATGTTTGCGGGGGGGGGACGCCGGGGTGGTGGCCCGCGGGCGGGCAGTGACCTCAAGCTGCCATTGCAACTCTCGCTCGAGGAAGTGGCCATCGGCGTCGAGAAGACGGTAATGGTGAAAGTGCTCGATCCCTGCGACAAGTGCGAAGGCAGCGGCGCCGAGCCGGGCTCCAAGCCAACGACGTGTGGCACGTGCGCGGGCGCGGGTGAAGTGCGTCGTGCGCAGCGGTCATTCTTTGGACAGTTCGTGAGTGTCGCGCCGTGTCCTACGTGCGCGGGCGAAGGGGTGGTGGTGGCCAGTCCGTGCCGCAGTTGTCGCGGTGAAGGCCGCGTGCGCGGCGAGAAGACGGTAAAGATTCAGGTGCCGGCCGGTGTGGCAACGGGTCAGTACATGACGCTGCGCGGCGCGGGCAACGTGGGGCCGCGCAGTGGTCCACGTGGTGATATCCTCGTGGTGTTCGATGTGCAGGAAGACGAGCGTTTTGAGCGTGATGGGGAAGACCTGTTCTGCGAAGCGCTGGTCACCTACCCGCAACTCGTGTTCGGCGCGGACATCATGGTGCCGGGTGTCACCGGCGAGCTGTCGTTGCGCGTGCCTGAGGGCACCCAGAGCGGCACAATCTTTCATCTGCGCGGGCGTGGCTTGCCTCGCGTGAATGCGTCCGGCACGGGTGATCTGCACGTGCGTGTGCAGCTGTGGACGCCGCAGGAGCCCGGTTCCGAAGAAGTGGTGCTGCTCAAGCAACTCGCGGATTTACAGGGGACCGCACCGCCACAGCGCGAGAAGAGCATCTGGTCGAAGATGAAAGAGGCGCTCGGTGCCTGACGCGGCGTGGACGGCGGTGCGCGCTCGCCCCAGTGCGCCCGACGAGTCCACCCGCGCGGCCCTCATGCAGGCGTTCTTCGACGCTGGAGCGCAAGGCGTGCACGAAGACGGCGAGCAGCTGGTCACGCACTTTCCGCCAGGCGTTGATCTCGCGGCCGTTCGAAACGTGCTCACCTCTGCCGATCCGGAGTGCACGATTGATGTCGCCGACGTTCCGCCCATCGACTGGAGCGAAGCGTGGAAGTCCAGCCTTGATGCGCACGATGTCGGAATGCTGGTGGTAACGCCGCCGTGGCTCGCCGATCGGTACGATCCGGCGCGCACCATCGTGATTGATCCGGGCATGGCGTTTGGTACGGGTGAGCACGCCACAACGCGTGGCGTCATGCGCTTGCTGGGCGGCGTGCTGCGTCCCGGCGACACCGTTGCGGACCTCGGCGCGGGCAGTGCGGTGCTGGCGATTGCGGCGGCGAAACTCGGCGCGTCGCGCGTGTTCGCGATCGAGCTCGATGAAGAGGCGATTCCGAACGCCAACGAGAACGTGGCACGGAACGATGTGCGTGAAGTGGTGCACGTCTTCCAGGGCGACGCGGCGTCGCTGCTGCCGCTGGTGGCGCCGGTGCGCATAATCGTCGCGAACATCATCTCGAGCGTGCTTGAATCGCTGCTGCCGGTAATTGCCGCGTCCCTCGAACGTGGCGGCACGGCGATCCTCAGCGGTATTCTGGCAGAGGAGCGTGCGCACATGGTGCGTGTGTTGGGCGCCAACGGCTGGCGCATTACCGCTGAAGACGCGGAGGACATCTGGTGGAGCGTCGCGATCGTGCTGGACTAGCGGTTTTCGTCACGAGTGAAGCACTCGTGGCAGGCACCACGTGTTCACTTGGTGAGGAAGAAGCGCGTCATCTGAAGGTGCGCCGCATTGATGTGGGTGCGCTGATCGGGCTGCGCAACGGGGAAGGTGTGGTGGCGGAGGGCACGCTCGTCAGGATGTCGAAGCAGGGCGCCCAAGTCGATGTGTCACATGTGGAGTTGGTGTCGCCGCCCTCGCCGGTACACTTGCTGGTCCCGGTGGCCGATCGCGATCGCCTGTTGTGGCTGGCCGAGAAGGCTACGGAGCTGGGATGTACGAGTTGGCGACCGGTGCTCTGGAAGCGGTCCCGCAGTGTGTCGCCTCGCGGTGAAGGTGTCACGTTTCAGGCGAAGGTGCGGGCACGCATGCAAGGCGCCATGGCGCAGTCACACGGCGCGTGGATGCCGCAACTCTTTCCGGAGGCGACGATCGATCGGGCGATTCACGCCGCGCCCGAGGGCGCACGCTTCGTGCTCGACGTTGACGGCGAGCCGATGTGCGGGGCTCCGCGGTTGGCTGGGGGGGGGACGGTGGTCATCGCGATTGGACCCGAAGGCGGGTTCGAAACCGACGAGCTGGAGGCGCTTGGGGAAGCAGGATTTGCCGGCGTATCGTTGGGCTCGTCGATTCTGCGGTTCGAGACGGCGGCGGTGGTGGCGCTGGGCGTGGTGCGCGCCGGGGCACGCGCGTAGCACTGGCGGGACTGACTCGCCTGGCGCACCGTATGGCCTACGGCTTCGCCTGGCGAAGCTCAAGCGAGATCCCGCCCGTGCGATGCGCGCTGCCGCCCGCAAACTCGGCGCCAACGTGCGTGCGAAAGTATTCCACAGAGAACCGGTCACCTCGAAAGACCACGCCGGCACGCTGCCGAACCACCACACGGTGCATGTCCGCATTGGAGATGGTGTACGGACTGCGCTTGTTGAACACGCCGCCTTGCAGTGTGGCGTCATACCCAACCAGATCAACGGCGGGCGCAGCGTACGCAAAAAAGCGGCCCAGCTTTCCAATGAGCAACGTGCCACCCAGCGCCACGGAGGATTTGAACGTGCCCGCGCGCGCGGTGCCCGTTCCCCACAGCTCTACACTTTGCACAGGTGCGAGCAGTCGCTGCTCCGCGTGCACGGCGTAGTTCAGAATGACGTCGTTGCGAATCTGGTTGTGCCATCCCTGCGGAATCGTGTTGCCGGTGCGTTCGTGAATGAATGTCTGGATCTCGCGTCCGCCGGCGCCCTGTCCGATCAACCCAATCGTGAGCTGACTGCTCAGACGCAGGTGGCGCACCGTGTCCTGTGAAATTGAAAATGCGTGGAGCTGCTTGGTACCAGCCCACGGATGATCACCGGCGACGATGGCGGATTCCTTGAGATCGCTCCCGGTGTAACCTTCGTCGCCAAAGGCCACGCCGAATCGCGAGCGCACACTGGGCAAGGAGAGCAAAACGTGCCGGAGCGGCGTTCGGGCCAGCGCGGGATGCAGCCGCTCGAGATAGATGCCCTGGGTGTAATAGCGATCAGTCGCCGCAAAAAAGTCGTTTTCGTAGATCAGTCGCCATGCGCGATCACGCTGTCCATCACGTTCCACGCCGAGCGCGGAGATTTCCTGTGCTGGTAGTGAAGACGCGGTGGCGAAACAGCCAGTGAACAAAGCAAGAACAAGTCTTATGCGCATGCAGGAAGTACGCCGCGGTGATGGCCAATGGATCCCGGTTCGGTTCGACGCGTGGCAGTTCTGGATGTCCATTTTTTGAGATCCGACGCGAAGCGGTCGTCGTTGCATCTTCTTGCGATCCACCGCGAGCATGCCAAGTTGCGGGGTATCCAGGTCACCATTCCAGCCCGATCCCATGACTGACGACTCCTGCCTCTTCTGCCGGATCGCCTCCGGCGCCGTTCCGGTCACGCTTGTGGCCGAAAATGCGCATGCCGTCGCGTTTCGTGACATCGCGCCCAAGGCACCAGTGCACGTGCTGGTTATCCCGAGGCGGCACATCGCGTCGTTATCCGGTGCCTCTGATCCATTGGAGCTCGGCCAGGTTACGAGCCTCGCGGCTGAGGTCGCCAGGCAGGAAGGGCTGGCCGAGTCGGGGTATCGTGTGGTGACGAACATCGGGAGCGACGGCGGCCAGTCTGTCCAGCACCTGCATTTTCATGTGCTCGGCGGCCGGGCCATGGGGTGGCCACCGGGGTAGTGAATTCGTCCCGTGCGCCTTGACCCGTCTCCCTGTACGTGGTAAGCTACACGGCTGTCTATCCACCACTTACGCGCCTCGGCGCACACGCGACGTGCCTCGTCGCACCACGGCCCCACGGGAGAGTTTGGTTTGTCGGAGATCATCATCCACGAGGACGAGAACTTCGAACGCGCCCTCAAGCGCTTCAAGAAGAAAGTTGAAAAGGCTGGCATTCTGTCCGACCTGCGTAAGCATCGGCACTATGAGAAGCCGAGCGAGCGTCGCAAGCGCAAGCTCAACGCAGCGATTCGCAAGAACCGCCGTACACGCGTCTGAGGTCAGCCGCGGTGGCTGACTTGTCGCCGTTGTTCGCGCGCATCCAGAGCGATCTCACGATCGCGCGGCGCTCGCAAGACAAGGACGGCCTGTTGCTGCTCGGCACGGTGCTGGCTGAGCTGCGCAATCGCGAGCTGGAAACGCCGGAGCCACTCACAGATGACGACGTCATCGATGTGGTGCGCAAGGGTATCAAGCGGCGCAAGGAATCGCAGGCCATGTTTCAGTCGGGTGGGCGTGAGGAACTCGCCGCCCGCGAGGCCGCAGAGGCGACGCAACTCGAGCAATATCTTCCCCCGGCTGTCAGTGAAGAAGAACTGCGAAGCGCGGTACACGCTGCCATTGCCGCCGGCGCCACCAACATCGGCGCCATCATGGGGCGCGTCATGCCGCAGTTCAAAGGGCGTGCCGATGGCAGTCAAATTCGCGACATCGCCCAGACCGCTCTGGCTGGCCGATAGATCGTTCTGCGCGAGCAGAATCGCACAGTTCATGAGAGGAAGCGCACACCGCTCGCGGGGCGCCCAATGAACGCCCACGCGCTCGGTATTCTCGAACTGGACCGCGTGCTCGCGCATGTGTCGCAGCGTGCGCATTCCAACCCCGGGTCGGCCGCCGTTCGGGCACTCGCTCCATCGAGCGATCGCGAGTGGATTGAAGCCGAACATCGGCGCGTTGCTGCCATGCGCACGCTGATCAGCGGTGAGCCGACATGGACGCCCGAACAGCTCCCCGAACTGATCAGCGCCATTGCCCGCCTGCGTGTGGAAGGCGTGAGCTGGACGGCACCGGAGTTGCTCAGCGGCGCCGTCTTTCTGCGCTCATCACGTCGCACGCGCGAGGCACTGCGCGATCCGAGACGCAATCCGATGGCGCTCGCGGTGCTTGCCCCGTTCGCCGACGATCTCATCGAAGCCAAGGCCGAGGAAGACGCGATTGCACGCGCCATCGGTGACGACGGCGCCGTGCGTGACGACGCCAGTACGGCGCTACGCAAGATCCGGCAGGAGCTGCGCCGCGCGGAGGGTGAACTGGTGCGCTTGATCGAACGTGAAATGGGCAAGCTCGAGGCGCACCATCAGGTGAGTGATGCCAGCGTCACCATGCGCAATGGACGCTGGGTCATGCCGGTACGGCGCGAAGCACGCGTCGTGGTGGGCGGCCTCGTGCACGACACATCCGGCACCGGCGCGACGATCTTTGTTGAACCGCCGGCGGCGGTTGAGTTCGGCAACAGGCTGCGCGAACTGGAAATCGATGAGCAGCGTGAAGTGGAGCGGATTCTACGCGAGCTGACCGCACTGCTGCACCCGCTTTATGCACCGATACGTGCAGCCTTCGCCGCGTTGGTGGCGCTTGATTCGCTGCTCGCGCGAGCGCGCTACGCGCAGGATGTACACGCTGGCGATATCGCATTTCACGCTCCCAACGAAGGCTGCGAGTTTGTACATGCCCGGCATCCGCTGCTGCTGGCGCAGGGCGTGCCTGTGGTGGCGTTCACCTTGCAGTTGGAACCGGGAGAGCGCACGCTGCTGGTCTCTGGACCAAACACTGGTGGCAAGACCGTGCTGCTCAAGGCCATCGGTTTGCTGGCGATGATGGCGCAGTGCGGCGTACCGGTGCCCGTTGCTGGTGGCAGCCGTTTGCCAGTGTTTGATGATGTGTTTGCCGACGTTGGCGATGAGCAGTCCATCGAGGCAAGTCTCAGCACCTTCAGCGCGCATCTCAAACATCAGGGCGAGATTCTGAGACTGGCGAGTGGGCACTCGCTGGTGCTGATGGACGAAGTCGGTTCAGGAACAGATCCGGCCGAGGGAGCCGCGCTTGGCGGCGCGATTCTGGAAACGCTGACGCGTCGTGGTGCGATGACGGTGGCCACGACACATCTCGGGCAGCTCAAGTTGCTCGCGACTGAAGTCCCGGGCGTGGTCAACGCCTCGCTGCAGTTCGACGCGGTGCAACTCGCGCCCACGTATCGTCTCATCAAGGGCGTGCCGGGACGGTCGTACGGCATCTCGATTGCGCGGCGGCTGCAGCTGCCCGAGGATGTGCTGCAAGTGGCCGAGTCCCGATTGCCAACGGGTGAGCGTGATTTGGCACTGCTGCTCGCTGATGTTGAAGCGCGCGAAGCGACGCTGGCCGAGCGTGAGCTGGAAGCCGATCGCGAATCGCGGCGCATCAACTCGCGCATCGCCACGGTGAGCGATCGGGAGAAGAAGGCACGCGAGCGGGAGAAGGAGCTGGAGCGCGCGTCACGTACAGACGCACGCAAATATCTGCTTGAGGCACGCGCTGAGGTAGAGCGTGCAATCGCTGCCGTAAAGGCCGCCGCCGCGGAAGCGCATGTCAACGCCGATGCGATTGAAGCGAAGGCACGCGATGCGCGTCGCGCGGTTGAGGAGGCCGCGCAGTCGCAGCAACAGGCGGTCGTGGCGATGGACGCGCGTGCGCAACGCGGACGGGCCGCGACA
>JBGTOG010000018.1:0-9989 GCA_041742675.1 Gemmatimonadaceae bacterium
CCCCGGCGGCGGTTGCCAGCGTCGCGGTGACTCCGAACGCGATCACGTTGGTGCCACAGCAGACGGGACAGCTCGCCGCCGAGACGAGGGACTCCAGCGGAAACGTGCTCACGGGTCGAGCGGTGACGTGGGCCGCCGACACCGCTGGTGGAGCGAAAGCCAGCGTCAGCGCGACTGGGCTCGTCACAGCGCTTACGCCCGGTGCCGCGGGCATCAGCGCGACCAGCGAAGGCCGAAGTGGCAGCGCCACCGTTACCGTTGCTGACGGCGGTTTCGTCTTGCCCGATGGTACAACCTTTACCGCCGGCAACGGCCGGGTGACGATCGAAGCACCCGCTGGCGCCGTGGCTGTGGGCACAGCCGTGACCGTAACTCCGCTCCCTTCCCCACCTGCGCACCCGGACCTCATTGCTGGAACGGCCTGGCAGCTCGGTCCCGACAGCACCACCTTCGCCCAGCCTGTCACCGTGCGGCTGACGTGGCTCGCCTCGCAGCTTTCGACTGACGCCGTGCCCGAGCAAATCCGCGTGCATCGCTACAACGGCTCGGCGTGGGTCCCGCTCGCCAACGCGACCATCGATACGGCCATGCGCACCGCGAGCGGGACCACGACAGCATTCAGTCCGTTCGCGCTGATTGAACTGCCGTCGAACCCGGTGCCCACGATTGCGACGCTCGCTCCGACCTCGGTGGACGCCGGTAGTCCGGCGCTCACACTCACCGTGACCGGTACAGGTTTCGTAGAAACCTCAGTGGTGCGCTGGAACGGCGCCGCTCGCGCAACAACGTTTCAGTCAACGACGTCACTCACGGCGCCGATCACCGCCGCCGATCTGGCGTCGGCGGGCACCGCCGAGGTCACGGTCTTCTCTCCCGCTCCCCGCGGCGGGACCACGGCGCCATTGACCTTTACGATCCTGACACCGCCGCCGCCGCCGCAGGCGACGTTTGTTGTGACGACCACGGCCGACGCGGGCGCCGGTTCGCTGCGCCAGGCCATTCTCGATGCCAACAGTTCGCCCGGTGTCGACTCGATCCATTTCAGCATCCCGGGGGCGGGTCCGCACACCATTCAGCCGCTTTCGGCGTTGCCGAGCATCACCGACCCGGTCGTGATCGATGGCTTCACTCAGTCAGGCGCCAGCCCAAATACGAACCCCAGCGGCTCGATCAATGCCGTCCTTCGCATTGAACTCGACGGGCGCATGCTCGCCGTCAACGTCAGCGCGCTGACGATTGCTGCGGGGGGCAGCACCGTTCGGGGAATGGTGATCAATCGCAGCGGCGGAGACGGGATCCGGGCGGTCGCTGGCGGCGGCAACGTGATCGAGGGAAACTTTCTGGGCACCAATGTGTCGGGATCGGCAGCCCGCGGCAACAACGGGACCGGATTTCGCAGCATCGATTCCCCGAACAACCGAATAGGAGGAACCACCCCGGCCGCACGCAATCTGATCTCCGGCAACGCTGCCCACGGCTTGGATCTTGGCGGCAACGGATCCACCGGAAACCGCATCGAGGGAAACCTCATCGGACCCAACGCGGCGGCGACGGACGGACTGGGCGGTGTGTTTGGGGTCTTCCTCGAAGCGGGCGCGAGCAACAACGTCATTGGCGGCACAGTAACAGGCGCGGAGAACGTCATCTCAGGCAATGGCAACACCGGCGTCTGGATCCGAGGCGGTTCCGGAAATCGCATCGAGGGCAACTACATCGGCACCAACCCAACGGGGCTGGTACGTCTCTCGAATGGAAGCGCCGGGGTCAGAATTCAGGATGACGCTTTCGGCAACGTCGTGGGCGGCGCCTCGCCTGTCGCACGCAATATCATCTCCGGCAATAAGGGCCAGGGCATCCGTGTCAGCAACGGCGCTGCGGCCAATCGGATTGAAGGCAACTTCATCGGAACCGACGCCACCGGTTCGGCCGCTCTCGGCAATGATCTCGACGGCATCCGCATTGAAGACACCCCGGGCACGATTATCGGCGGAATAGCGCCTGGCGCAGGCAACGTCATTTCAGCGAACGGTGACGACGGGGTCGATTTTTCTGGGGCGCAAGAAACTGTCGTGCAAGGCAACGTCATTGGGTCGGACCCAACCGGCACGATCGACCTCGGCAACGGCGACGCTGGCATGAATATCTTCAATAGCACCAACAACTCGATTGGTGGCATCGAAGCGAACGCCGGAAACGTCATCGCGTTCAACCGGAATGTGGTCTTCAGCGACCGCGCCGGCATCCGCATTGCGGGAGCCAGCATTGGCAACGCCATACTTGGCAACGCGATCTACGCAAACGTCGGACTCGGCATCGACCTGAGCCCCACCGGCGTGACGTCGAATGACCTCGGCGACGCTGACACCGGACCGAACAATCTGCAGAACTTTCCCGTACTTACCGCGGCGACCCTCCGCAGCACACTCTCCGTCACCGGCACGCTCAACTCCACCGCCTCTACGACTTTCCGCGTTGAGTTCTTCGCCAACGACGCGCTCGACCCGTCCGGTCATGGAGAAGGGCAGCGTTTCCTCGGCTTTGTCAACGTGACAACTGACGCGAGCGGCAACGCGACAATCACTGCTGAACTCCCTGCTGCCGGCATTACCGCGGGCAAGTTCATCACGACAACCGCTACGGATTCCAACGGCAACACATCAGAGTTCTCGGCGGGCATCGTGGTGCAGCTGGGGAATGGTCAGGAGTGAGTGGCGATGCTACGCACTCCGCATCGTACGCAGCGCGCGTTCCCAACGCACCAACTCATCGAGCATCGCGCGCGCCGGCTTCTCTTGTGTCTCCCCTGGCTCAAACCGCTTCGTCTCGGCGTTCAACAGCTTGCCGGCAAACGGGATCGACACGGCGCCCGGCAGTGGCATCATGTTGTTCGAGGTGCAAATAATGCGCAGCTGGTTGGCCGAGCGTAGTCCGGCTGACACGCCACCGTAGCTCACGAGGCCAACCGGCTTGTAGCGCCATTCCTTCGCGAGAAACTGAATCGCGTTGAGCAAGGAAGCCGGCGGCGAGAAATCGTATTCCGGCGTGACAAACACGTAGGCATCGCCGCGCGCAATGGTTGCGCTCCAGCGTTTCGTGTGTTCGTGCTCGTACTTCTGCTGCGACGGATGGTTTGGTTCGTCGAACAACGGTAGCGCGACGTCACGCAGATCCACACGTTCCACAGTGAAGCCACCGTGCGACTCGGCGATCGGGATGAACCAGTCGCCCACAGCGCCGCCGATGCGCGTGGGTCGGGTGCTGGCGATGATGACCTGGAGGATGGGATTGGACATGGTCCTCCAACCCCTGGGAGCGGCGATGCGTTCCGGCGAGCGGAGCGGTTGGACGACTGCGCTGAGGGCGTGCCGCTACTGCAACTGCACCCAGCTGCGCTCACGAGTGCGCGTCAGCACCGCCGAACCACGCAGCGCACTCTCGACTGCGCATTTGGACCAGTGCAGGTCGATCGTGCCACCGATGCTGACGGCGTCCTTGTCGAGATCCGCGTTACGCGACATGACACTCCCCAGAATTTTCGCCGTGCCATTGCCCGCAATGAAATCGTCGCGCGCGATGATCAGACCGAACCAGTCGAGTGTACCGTTCAGGGCCACGTCCCCGTTCACGAGCAAGATGCCCTGACCGCGCCCCTTGCCGTTCAGACGGATATTTCCATCCACATAAATGATCGGGAAGTAGTCCATGCAGCCAGCGATTGTTCCCCCGCCGCGAAACGGTTCACCCCAGTTCAGCGACTTGCTGTAATCACAGCTGCTTGCTGTGCCGACGGGAAACGGCTGGTACGTGCCGCCAGAGATCTTGATATCCGCGTTCGCCACGAGCGAGTTCCAGCTTTCGGTGCCGTAGCGCACGTACGTGTTGGAATCCGCTGCCGCGGGGTCCGCATTGGTGCCATTGACGACCGAGTTCGCCTTCTGAATGCTGACCTTCACACCAGGTGCGTAGGCAATCGCAAACGTATCCCGACCCGCAATTTGCGGACACTGCGTCCAGCCCGCTGGATCGGTGTTTGCGCCGGTGACGTAGGCGTTGCCTCTGACGGTGATATCACCACCGGTCACGATCGCGGCACCAGGGGTAATCGTCGGATATGCAATGCGCACCAGCATGTTCGTCATGCGCTGCGATTCGAGCGCCGCATTGCCAATGGACGCACGGCCCGTGGAAACCACCCAGAACGTATTGTCGTTCAAACGCGTCACCTTTACGCGCGCGGTGTCGCCTTGCGAAACGAACACGGAGTTGGAGTCAATGGCTCCAAACGCGAGGCCCGTGGGCGGAGGAAGATTTCGGCTGCGCGGCCAGCTCGCGATCTCGCGATTGATGCCGAACTCGGCGACCGCAAATGCGCGCTGCTCCACCAGCGTATTTCGACCGGCGCGAAACTCATGCATCGATGCAATGAGTGCACCCTGCGACAGCAGCAGCAACACCACCATCGCAAAGAGCGCGAGCAGCAGTGCCGTACCACGACGTTTGCGCGGCATGCCTTCGGGCGCTGAAGTGGCTGCTGCGGGGCCGGTCAGTTCTTCTGTCTCTGGGTTCATTGACGATTCCGGATAGCGATGCGAAGTGCGATCGAGTCACGCGGCGTCGCGCTTCCCCCGTCGTAGCCGCGGGCAGAGCCGGGAAGACCCGCGGCCTGCATCGTGAGGTCCACGCGGGCCAGCGAGGTTGATGACCCGCCCGGTGCGACCTCCGCACCGGTACTGTCGAAATACACAAGCCGCATGCCGCCTTCCGCGGGCACTTCGTACGGCCCGCTTACCACAGTTGGCTCTTCCCACCCCGCGCCCCGCAGCGACTGCTGCGTGAGATACCAGCGACCAGTGGTGTTCGACTCCTGCAGCGCGTACTCCACATGACGTGTGAAGCGCAAGCCAGCTCCCACGAGCACCGTCGCTGGCACCGTTTCGGCGACAGTCACGCGATAGCGCGGCTTGGCGGCGTCGGCGAGTGGAGCCGTAAACGGCGCGCCCATGCAATTGGTGAATGCGGGCGTTACGGAAGTCACCGTCAGCGCTACCCACGAGTCGTCCTCGGCGCCGCGCAGCGCTCCTTCGTCAAAGGCGTACAGCGTGTCACCCGCCGCCGGTCTCGTCACAAAGCTTGTCAACGTATTGTGCGCCATGTTTTCGGGCGGCAGAAACAGCGTGCTGGTTCCGCTCCTCTCGCAGACAATCGACGCACCAATCGTGGATCGGAACGTGAGCGACTGCGCCGTGAACGAACTCACGTCCCCGCCAACGCTCGACAAGCCGCGTACATCGGCCGGCACGAGGCTCATCGCGGTCCGCAGCTCGCGGCGTACCCCTACCATCTCGTAGGTCTGCTGAAAGAGGCGCTGCTGGCCAAGCATCGTCGCCGCGACCAGCGCCGAGATCACGCCAAGAATCGTCATGGCGACGAGCAGTTCTACCAGGGTCACGCCCCGGCGCGCACGGCGATTCAGTCTCGGCATGGAATAATCGTCTCGTAAAGAATGGGAACCATGCGACCGGGCACTTTCATCGTGATCTGGATCGTCTTGATGTTCCGACCGTCGATCACGGTCCAGGACTCTTCGATCTCACGCCGCTTGCTCGTGCCGCTGCTGGTTGCGTTGCCGGGTGTCAGCGACTGGCACCCGATACTGGTCAGCGAGTCCAGCCGTGCCTGTGCAATACCGGCGGCGACCGTCTGGTTGCGTCCCCCCCCCAGCTGCTTGACCACGCTGCCGGAGGTGCCGAGCACGCTGAACAGACCGATGCTCAGCAGGATCATTGCGACCATGAGTTCAATGAGCGTGGCACCACGACGCGCCGCAGCGCAATGACGCGCGGTGCGATTCGTGCGGATGCGACGGATGCGATCTGCGCGCGAAATCATAGACGACAGTCTCGTGGCAAGATGAGTCCACTCGCGGAGATACAGAGCGTATCGCTGGCGGTCCCCGCTGCAAGTTCAAAACGAATGATGCCCGCAAGCGCTGGTCTGATCATGCCACGCGGGTCGTACGTCACTTCAGTGACGCCATCGAGCGGCGTCATCGCCGCACCCGTGCTTTCATCAAACCGCATCGGGCCAAGCACGGACACCTTTTGCTTGTTCAATCCGGACAGCACAGTGACCGTAACCGTCGATCCATCGATCGTGAGCGTGGACGGCTGTCCCTTTTGCACCGCAGCAGCGCGCGCCGCGGAGAATGCCGACGCCAGCATTAACCGCGCCGACCGCGCCGCAGACTGCTCGCGAACCACGGTGAACTTGGGCATGGCAATCGCCATGACCAGCGCCACGATCACCACGACAAGCAGGATTTCGATCATGGTGAAGGCACGACGGATACGATGCACGGCGGCTCTCGGTTTGACAGGGATGGCGGAATTGCCTCATGCTTGAGACGACGCCGCGTTTCGCTCAGTAACCAAAAGTCACACTCCCGGACGCCACCGTTACGCTCGCCTCAGGGGCCGTCACACGGACGGCACCCGCTATCACACCGGCGTCTGCATCGCTCGCACACAGGGCGGCAGGAATGCGCGCCCATATCGCGGTACATTTCCCTACCTTTGACGTTATGACCCATCCTGCCGCAGGTACCCGCCCCGCCCCGCACGAGCTCGTCGATCTGCCCGCGCTCATCACCGCGTATTACTCGCGCCGACCAGACACCGAGTCGCCCGATCAGCGTGTGGCCTTCGGCACCTCCGGACACCGCGGTTCGTCCATCACTTCGTCGTTCAACGAAGCGCACATCCTCGCCATCACGCAGGCCATCTGCGAGCATCGCGCCGCCCACGCCATCACCGGCCCGCTCTTCCTCGGCGCGGATACCCACGCGCTCTCCACTCCCGCACACGAAACCGCGCTCGAAGTGCTCGCTGGCAACGACGTGACCGTGTGTATCGCACCAGACGGCGACTATGTGCCCACCCCTGCGCTGTCTCACGCGATCCTGTCACATAACGCGCGCCATCCTGAGGCACCCGCCGACGGCATTGGCATCACGCCGTCGCACAACCCGCCCGCTGACGGTGGCTTCAAGTACAACCCGCCGCACGGCGGTCCCGCCGACAGCGATGCGACCAAGGCCATCGAACGTCGCGCCAATGCACTGCTCGCTGACGGACTCCGTGATGTGAAGCGCATCAGTGTGCGCGCCGCACGCGCGTCCGCCACCGTTCACGACTTCCGCACCGAGTACATCACTGCGCTCGGTGCTGTGCTCGATATGGACTGCATTCGTGACAGTGACGTGCGCGCCGCCGTCCATCCACTGGGCGGCGCAGGAGTGCACTACTGGCCGCAGATCGCCGACGACTATCGATTGCCGCTCACCGTGCTGGACACCACGGTCGACGCCACGTTTCGCTTCATGACACGTGACTGGGACGGACGGATCCGCATGGATCCATCCAGCGGCTACGCCATGGCTGGTGTTCTTGAACACGCGGCATCGTACGACGTCACGCTCGCGGCCGACACCGATCACGACCGCCACGGCATCGTGATCAAGAGTAGCGGACTGCTCCCGGCGAATCACTATCTCGCGGTATGCATCGACTACCTGCTCGCCAATCGCCCTGCGTGGCGCACAGATATTGCCATCGGTAAAACCGTCGTGAGCAGTTCTCTCATTGATCGTGTCGTCGCGCACCATGGACGAGCACTACACGAAGTACCTGTCGGCTTCAAATGGTTTGTGCCAGGCCTCATGAACGGAACACTCGGCTTCGTGGGAGAAGAGAGCGCCGGTGCCACGTTCCTGCGCACCAACGGCGCGGTGTTCACGACCGACAAAGACGGCATTATCGCCGGACTGCTCGCCTGTGAAATCACGGCGCGCACGGGGCGAAACCCTGGCGAAGCATACGCGCGCATCTCGGCCACTCTCGGCGCACCATCATACGCGCGCATTGACGCGCCCGCCACGCGAGAACAAAAAGCACGTCTTGCCGCACTCGCCCGCACCGATATCACCGCGCGGGAGCTCGCTGGCGACCCCATCACGAGCGTGCTGACACACGCCCCCGGCAATCAGGCGGCGATTGGGGGCGTCAAGGTGTGCACCGCCAACGGCTGGTTCGCCGCTCGCCCCTCAGGCACCGAAGATGTCTACAAGATCTACGCCGAAAGCTTTCGCGGCGCAGACCACCTTGCGCAGTTGCAAAAGGAAGCGCAGCAACTCGTAGATGCTGTGCTCGCTGCATAAGTCGGCACTTCTTTTGCATGGTTTAACGTTAGTGTGCTAGAACAAGGAGTTCGCGCGCCGGTGGTTGTACCGTTCTACGGCGGCGCGTTGCTCACACACACTTCAAACACACGAGGTATTGCATGCGCCGCACAGGATCCGCCGTTTGGCAGGGAACAGGTCTCGAAGGCACCGGCTCGCTCACCACACCCAGCGGTGTGCTCAAAGAGCAACCGTATTCCACCCGCCTGCGGTTTGAGAACGCCGACGGACGCGCCGGCACCAACCCCGAAGAGCTCATCGCGGCCGCGCACGCGGGCTGTTTCGCGATGGCGCTGTCGTTTCAGCTCACCGGCGCCGGTCATGCACCGACCAAGCTCGACGTGAACGCCACCATCACCATGGCCAAGACAGGTAACGACTGGGCGTTTGACAACATCGTGCTGGCGCTCGACGCGCACGTGCCCGGGATCGATGAGGCAAAGTTCAACGAGCTGGCCAACGCCGCGAAGGCGGGCTGCCCGGTGTCCAAGGCGCTTTCCGCCGTGCCAATCACGCTCGAGGCCAAGCTCACGGCGTAGCACGCCATCGCTGGCTCGCGCGCTTGAGTAACCCCGTCACACTGTGCGCCCGCGAATCCGCACCACCTTGGCGGAAAGCTTCCCCCGATTGCGCCTGAACTCATAACCGTATCGGGCCGATCACTTTCCGCCGAGGACGCCGTGCACATTTCGTCATTTTGCTCCAGGCTGCTTACTCGCATATCAGCGCTACCGCTCGCAGCGTTCCTCGTGGGGTGCGGCGGTGATGCCAGCAACGACACGGCACCGGCCAGCAACACCGATTCCCCAAACATCGCCGGTGCCATCCTTGATGTCGCGACGCGCGAGGCGATCGGTATGCGACTCAAGCCGCTCGACACACCACTGCCCGGGAATGTGACCCCCGATTTTGTCTACGGGGTGATTATGGACATGACGAACGCCGTGAATGCCACGGTCAACATGCGACAGATTTCCTTGCGCACACGCGAGATCGACGCAGACGCCGCACGCGATGTGCTCGTGCGTCAGTATCTCGCCGCGGGTTTTGACACCAGCGCCGTGATGAAGGAAAAGGCCACGTATGCGGCCAGCTTTTCGCAGGGAGGCGAGGGCAAGGGACTGGGCGCGGCCATGAGTGGCGGTACATCAGTGATGGTACTTGCCACGCCATCAGAGCCGGACAGCCAGAACCTCGCTGATGGATTCACCGCCGTGCTGATGATTACGGTGTATTCGCCCAGTCGATGATTACGGTGTATTCGCCCAGTCAGTGACTGTGAGCACCGAAAAGCTCGACGACGCCGCGTGCGTGAAGGTCGCCGCACCGACATAGCGGTTGGAGGTGTTTGTAAAACCGTCCCCGGAGCCTTTCGGATCCTGACGCGTCACTTGCACGGTATACGTTTCGCCTGGGACCAAGGCGGTCGGTGGTACATCCGTGGTGGCGCCGTTCGTTGGCAGCACGCCATATGTTACGCCAGAAGCGATACTGTTCTTCGCGGTAGACACAATCGACCACATCAACGCTGGCGAATATCCGTCGCCGACGACAGCGACGCGATATACGCGCACAAACTGTGCACCGGCCGGCCGCCAGGCAATCACCACCGCGGGCGGCGACGCAGGCTGCGTGACCGTGACCTGCGGACGCTGCGAAGGATCATACGGGTTGATGCGACAGGCACTCACCAGCAACAACAGTCCGAGTGCAATGGGCGCCCACGCCGCCATTTTCTTCCACAGCAGCGGCA
>JBGTOG010000035.1:0-10136 GCA_041742675.1 Gemmatimonadaceae bacterium
CGCGAGCAACTCGGGGTCCATCCCCGCGTGGGCGGGGGAGACCGCGTGACCGACGCCACCGGCCGCCTGGACAAGGGTCCATCCCCGCGTGGGCGGGGGAGACAACACGTCGCGCCGGTTTGCCGAAGTGCGCCGGGGTCCATCCCCGCGTGGGCGGGGGAGACAGCGGCAGTCTCCGTCCGAGCGGGAGGAGTCTGGGTCCATCCCCGCGTGGGCGGGGGAGACATGGAGACGCCATCGTTCCCGGCGCTGCGCGAGGGTCCATCCCCGCGTGGGCGGGGGAGACGACAAACTGAAAGCCGCGCTGACCGCTGAGGAGGGTCCATCCCCGCGTGGGCGGGGGAGACACTCCTCGCACCTTCACCCTGTAACCCCTGAGGGGTCCATCCCCGCGTGGGCGGGGGAGACGCCACCAACGGCTACGGCACGGCGGGTCTCGTGGGTCCATCCCCGCGTGGGCGGGGGAGACAGATACGCGCCACGATGCGGGGGGAATCCCCCGGGTCCATCCCCGCGTGGGCGGGGGAGACGAAAGCGTGGAAACTGAGGGCGAGGTCCTCAAGGGTCCATCCCCGCGTGGGCGGGGGAGACACGCCCGCCGATCGGCGCAATCACGGCGGCATGGGTCCATCCCCGCGTGGGCGGGGGAGACTCTAATCTGCAACTCGTTGTCAAATAGCGCACTACGTAACATCACGAATTCGCGGAAGCCGACGGGAACGCGTTTACGCGTTCCCGTCGGCTTCCGCGAACTGGCGAACGACCACTCGAATGCCGTCCAAATCGGCGAGCGATACTGGAGGAACGCCGAGTACCCGCACGCCGAGTCGGCCTGCAGCCTGTGCGTCAGGATAGGCCATTACAACCGATCCACCCGGAGCACTATCCCACCAGTCGGTGACTACTGTCCACACACGATCACGCACGCCCTTCGTCATGTCGGTTGAGACGTAGACCCCCGGCGCGATCTCCGGCATGACCGATGAAAGAAACCCGCGATACCGAGCGGCGACGTCACGCGTGACGACGAGCGTCAGGCTCATCGCCCGATTCCTCCGGTACTGACTCGGCCACCTCCAACTCCAACTCCAGCGGTCGCCCCTCCTTGTCGACCTCAATGCCGCTCTTGGACTCGGCGAGCAGTGACTTGATAAGGTCGATCATCGACGGGATCAGTTTCTCCTTTCGCATGGCAGCGCCGGTCAGCTTGCGCACGATTCGCTCGACCGGCTCGTCAGGACGTTTGCGAACCACCTCCATCGATCGGAAGGCGCAGGGGAGGGTAACTGCATCTCGGTACAAATCGGCGATGTCGAGCACCCAGCTTTGGCCCGAATCCTCATGAATGAAGCCGAGTTGTGGTATCGTTGCCGTCGCGGTGACGGCGATCGCCGCCGCACCTTCTACCGCGCTTGCTGCGTGATTGATTGCCTGATTGATCTCGTCCGTTGCCGTTGGGTTGGCTCTATCGTAGTTCCGACCGGTCCACGTCACACCGTACTTCGCCGCCAACTGGCCGTAGAGTGCGCGAACCCGGGCGCCTTCAATGCCTCGGAGGACCGCGATGTCGCGGTGCGGCATGATCTCGCCGAGTCGGCGTGCGTACATGCGACGCGCCACCAGCAACCGGCCGCGTCGCGCGTCTGACCAGAGCGTGACCTGTCGTCTGGCCAACGCTGACGAATCCGGCATGATCGGCGGTGCGGTATAGCATCGCACGCCGTCGTCACCGACAGCAGCCATGGCCGTGCCATGACGGGCGAGCAACCGTAGTGCATCGTGGCTGATCGTTGAGCCAGGTCCGAGCAGCACCAGCGAGATGCCCTGATGAGGAATCGTGTACTCTCCGCGTTCGAGTTGTCCGCCACCAGCGCACCGAAACCGAAGGCATCCGTCCACGACCGTGAGTTGGCCACGATCAAGTTGCAATAGCCCGTGTCGATCCGCATGCGGAATGCGCGCCGTTTCAAGGCCGAGTCTGCCAGCGAGCACTAGCCGGCAACACGCGATGGGGGCGCGAGCAGCAGCATGCCAAATCCGAACGCCCGGAATCGTCCGACGCCTCGCGCGAGGAGCGCTCCAAACTCGCCAGCGTCAACCACCGTAAGCCTGCCAACCACCACCGCGTCGGGCCCCGTGGGTGCGTCGCGGCGAGATTTCTCGCCGCTGCGGTCACGTGTCATGATACGGCTCAGCGCAAACGCATCCAGAGTGCCCTGCTCCAGCCGTGCACCGCCGGCAAGCATTCGCGCTTCCAGCCACTGCAAGTAGCAAGTCGCTCTGCCGCTGTCGTGCTCTTGACCGGTCGTGCCGTCGATGTACGCATCGCGTTCCTTGCCTCCGGTGCCGTCACGCGCCTTGCCCGTTCGCACGACCGGTCGTATCCGTACGCGGAAACCAATACGTGTTCCTTCCGCAAACGACTCGGGCATCGTCTTGCTCGCCGCGCTTTCAACATCCAGCAGCGCACAGACGGTTGGGTCGGCGAAGGACGAGCAATGGGCGATCAAATCGGACAACGCGGTCCGTGAGTAGCAGAGTACGCGACCACCGCGTCCGCCGCTCGGTGTACCGGGTGCGCACCAGACAAAAGGCTTCGGTGCGAGTTCGCCAAACGCTGCCGTAAGTACGCTGTGAAACGCGTAACCGAGATCGCCGCCGGGGGGCAGCAGTCGTTCCCGCGTTGCATGTCGGACAAGTGCGCCGAGATTCGGCTGATATGCGTGCATGTACAACGTCATGCGATCGCCTCGATGGTGAACACGTCTCGCTCGACGCTTCCGCGATAGCGCCGCTGTTCACCCGCATGCACGCCCGCTGGCCAGTCGCGCCGCTCCGTTGAATACACGGTCTCGAAGCCGTCGGGACACGGATCATCTGGCGGGAGGGTGACCACGATACGCTCGTTCAGTGCGTCGACATCCCACCGATTCCGCGCCGATCGCGTCCGCAGCGGGATCTGCTGCAGCGCGGCCAGTGAGTGCTCCGCTTCCACAAAACCACAAAACAGCGGGGCAGACGGCAGGCAGCACTTCCGGCCCAGGAACAGTGGTCGAGAGGGCCATTGCACCGAATGCGCGATCTCGTCGAGCGTGGGCGACTCAATCGCCTCGCGCAATCGAATCGCCACGGTGATGCTGACATCACTGTCGTAGTCGCGCTCGCGAATATGCGGACTGTCAAACGTCGTGGTGCCGCCGGCGCGCTCCTGGAGACGGCCGGATGTCGTCCAGCCGCGATCCTTTCCGTCAAGCTGCGCCGTTTGAAAGTCGGTGAAACGCGTGTCGACGTGATCAACACGACACGCCAGCACGAGTCGCTCCTGCAGCCGATCCAACCGGCCATATTCTTCTCGCCGAACTCCCAAGGCGTTGCAGAGCAGCCCGCTGATGGCCGAGACCGAGGGCGTTTCGCGAATGCGTCCGAGGCTGTCGATCATGGTGTCGCCGAACGCCACCATCGGCGCCTCCAGGCGTAGCATGAGATAGCGATGCGGCATCAGCCAATCTCGGCCGTACGCACACGGTCTGCGGCCCACAATGCGATCTCGCCCAGCGCCATCGCACTTCCTACACCATCAACCTGCTCCTGAGACAGCGAGAGGAACCGCCTCGACCCGTCAGCGCCATACGCGCGATCGATCGTGCGGAGTCTGCCGAAGAGCGCCGACTCTGCCGCGTCGGTGAGAGACGTATCGCGTCCACCACGGACCGGACGCTCAAACGCGGCAGCGAGCGAGCGGGGCTGACGCGCGCCAACTTCTACCAGCAGTGTGTTGGCAAAGGCGTACGGAGCTGTTGAACCCTTCTTGGCGCCCGGTGAAACCGTGGCGATCAAGTGCACCAGATGCTGGACGACCGTTGCGGGAAGTTCTCGGTCGGTAGACGCATCGGACCATGACTCCGGCTTCGCACCGGTGATGTTCGCGACAAGGAGCGGCACGTCGATGACGACGTAGCCGTAGTAAAGACCCGATGTGAGTTCGGTGTCGAAGATGCCGGCGGACCCGGAGTCTGCATCACCGTCCCGAAGCTTCAGGTCGTCAACAACGGTGAAATAGTCAGTCTCTGATTCCTGTTCGTGCACTGTAAACGCGTGCGCCACGTGCATTGCCGCATCGGTGTTGGCGGCAGGATCGGAGGTGACCATGCGACCAAACAGTGCCGCTTCCAGGCCAGCCGCGAGCGCTCCCGCAGCTTCACGGATCGCCGAAAGATTGGCCTTGGTTTCCTTCCCCTTGAACATCGCGTTCACGGCCTCCGTCGCTGACTTGGCATCCGCCGCAGCATTCACGATCTCCGCAAGCTGCTGCGTAAGAAAGTCAATCTCTCTCCAGCCGAGCAAGAGGGCCTGTCGCTTCTTGGGATCGTCGGCCTTCTCGCCGTACAGTCCACGCGAGAGCGCCGCGCCAGCTGCGTCGGTAATGTCTTCACTCACGCTCGGCGCCGCAGCAACGAGCGCATCGCGAATCGCATACCGAAAGACATCGCGCGTCCTGGTAGAGAGACTCGCGCCGGTAGCGGCCAGACTCCAGTCGTCAGCGCTCGTGCGCCAGTGGCGCTTCAGGCACTGGGAGGACACGCGGGTGCGTACCGCGCCGCCGTACGACAGTCGTTTGGCGAGTCCCGCATCGTCACGATTGAGCAGCGCACCGGCGTACGACGTCAGAAAGTGGATCTGAAGAAATCGAGGAGAGTTCATGGAGGGTCTTGGTGAGAGTGGGTGAGGTTTTGTGCTATGGTGTCACGTTGCTTGCGAACGCCCGGTAGAAGTCACGTGCCAGCGACAATCGGATTTCGTCAGCCCGCTCTTCGTTCCGCTCATCGGTCAGCGCCAACTCACCGAGTTCTCGCCAGCCGAGAGACACTTCCTTGCTGTGCAGATATCGAGCGAGCAGGAGCAACTGGTCAAAGAATCCGTCTCCATGCGACGCCAACAATCGCGCGAATCGGGACTCCGCGAGTCCTGATTGAGCGAGCGCGCGGCCGTCACGATTGTCTGTGCTTCCGGGTACGCCGGTGATCGCCATGCACTGTACGACCGCAGCCCAGCGCTGAAGAGAGGAGGGCGTGAGTCGTTGCTCGGGCACGTCGGCCAGCACGGCGAAGAACGCAGCTTGTCGCGCGACGTCCGTGCGGTCGCCTCGCCGCAACGATGCGAGTGCGCCAGTTGACATTCGCGGGTCCCGTATCCGTCTGCCTACTGCTCCGAGTAGTTGGGATCGCGAGAGTGTGAGGGTGGCGGCATCCGTTTCGGGAGTAGTCATGACTGTGGGGGAGTGGTGTTTGCTGGCGCTGCGTCGACGTGTCCCGAGGTCGAGTCGTCGGTCGCATCGGGGCGTTTCGGAATGCGATCACCGAAGTGCTTGCGAAACGAATATTCGAGAACGTCTCGCGACCGAGCACGCGTCCGATATGCTCGCATGGCCGCGGAGGGAGCGGAGCGTGCGCACAGATCGAGCAATCCGCGCGCGTGCACCATGAGGCTGCTGATCCAGCGTGCGCGCATGGCCTCTTGCCGCACTGGGTTATCAAGCACCGCAAGCTCATCGGACAGCGCGTCGAAGAATGTCTGATCAACGAGTTTGTCGAACGCATCCAGCACACGTCCCGCGCGCTTCTTTGCCGTATCGTCATCTCGCTTTCGCTCACCGTCTAACGGCGCCGCCGTGAATACCGCCAGCGCAGCGGGATAAAGTACCTTTCGCGCCATCGTTCCGGCGTCCTGAGTAAGACTCGAGGCAACTTCAGCGGCATCGTCCGTCGGACGTTCGACAAGAAATCGACGCATCGAGGTGGACACTGGAATGCGACGTTCGTGATAGCCCTCGGTCTTGCCCTGACCGCGAACGATCCCGCGCGCGAGCAATGCGAGCCCTGCTTCGTCATCGCGACCACCGATCTTTTGCAGAGGGGCTCGTGTAGCCGCGCTTGGATCGGCGCTCCTTGGGAAAAGCAGCGATGTGATGCGCTTGTAGCCGAAGCTTCCTGGGTCGATGGTCAGCGCCTTGCGTTCCGCACCGTCGGCGAGAAGTGGCGTCCAACCATCGCCTGTTCGGCCCTTGAGAGCTTTGGCGTCGATCCGCGCAGCCTTCGTGCCCTTGGTCCAGCCTTGCAGACGACCGTGTTCATCCTTGCACAGCCGTACTCGACGACAGACTTCCAGATAGAAAAGATCGAGCGCATCAACCGGCATCGATGCCGCGCCATCCCATGGATAAATCCACAACAACGCGCGCCCTTCGCTGGATGGGTACGCATCGTACTCTTCAAGAAGCGATGAGCGGAGCTCCAAGAGGCGTTGAACATCGCGAACAAACCGCCTTCCTGAGCCTCCGCTCGGTGCAATGCCGATTCCAGGGCGGCTTGCAAACCCGCCATTCATCCGACTGATGCCGTAGTTGCCAGCACCGAGGAATCCCTCTTGTGTTTGCAAGCTCAGCAGCGCCAGGGTCCAGTATTCAGCATCTGGCGATCGGATCGTCTCGCGCTTTACATCGTGATTCTTCGCGGCAACGAGCATGTCCAGATCGTCCGGCGCGGCAACGCGCTTGAATCCCTTCAACGACAACTCCGGCACAGGCGGCTGCAAGAATGCCGGCCGATCAAGCGGCGACACCAGCGCCCAAGCCGCTCCGTCAGGATCATCTGGCGTAAGCGACAGCAACGCAGCCTTCCACGCACCATCAGCATCCGGCAGCTCCGTCAATCCGCTGCGATGCAAGTGAAGCGCACCCACCTGCACTAGAAATGCATGCCAGACGTGACGTTGATGCGGCCGGAGTGCCGGAAAGTCGTCAACCTCATTTCGCACCAGCGCGGCGAATACACCGGGCAGCGTGAGACGGCTTCGCTTCTGCGACGCGCGATCAATGATGCTAAACACGGCATCATCGAGCAATGAATGATCCATCATGATTTCGCCATGACTGGGTGGAGTCCGTGCGCACCATATACGAACTGTTTGGCACCAATAGTCAGACCAAGGTCCGCGCTCGCGCTGGCTGGCGCAATACTCAGAGCCGCGTCAGCGTCTACGTCGCGCAGCATCCAGTTGGGCACAGTGATCTGCGTGATCCCACTGCCAAATGGCCCTACGGTCCCATCCGGAAGGCGGATCAGACGATCGTTGGCTCCAAGCCGCGTGCCAATGCGTTCCGCATCGTCCAGCGGCTGGTCCATGAACTCGCGGTCCTTGCGCAACACATTCCCGGATGCCGTGCCGACTTGAGCAAGTTCGTCACCCTGTACTCGCCGGCGATTCAGGCTCCACTCGTCTCGCTCGTCCTGCGGCAACGTTTCGACAAGCGCGTCGAGCGCATCGCGATGAATACCAGACTCGACCAGCCATCGGTTCATCGATGGAATCGTCCAGAGCGGAGTGGACACCACCAGGCGACGCGTTGCCTCGAGTATCGTCAGGTCGGGATACACGCCGCGGATGATGCCCAGAACCTGAGAGTGTCCGAGACCGTGCCGGTCTCCGCCCCCGTTTCGCCGACTGGGCAAAAACTCCGTGAGGCCGTTTGGTGGAACAAGCACCGCGCACGATGGTGATTCGAAGCCGCCCGGCCGAATGCGCGGCGTGTCGCTCGCATCGGCAACATGTCGGTGCAGTCGCCCGAGGCGCTGGAGCAGCACATCAATCGGGCATAGGTCCGTGATGAGCAGATCGGCGTCGATATCAAGCGACTGCTCCAGCGTTTGAGTACCGACCACGACCAACCCCCCCGTTGGTCGCCTCAATCCCACTGCAGCTTCAACAGCGGCATCCAGTAGTCGACGATCCTCGCGCGCGAAGCGGCCATGGTGCAGTGTGCATCGACCCGCAACGCGGAAGAGCACTGTGTCCTCTCCCAACGCTTCGGCCTCAAGTGCACGCTGCACTGCCACGGCGCCCGCCACGGTGTTTCGTACCACCAGCACCTTCGCGCCGCGCTTCGCCGCTTCAAGCGCCAAGCCAGCGACTCGCTGCGGCTCGTCGAGCAGCGGTTCTGCCCGCATGTGAATAGCTTTGAATCGCGACTGTTCAGTCGGCACAATCGTTGTAGTGCTGTGCAGGTCGGTGATAAGCGGGTAGGCCACGGCGGCAGCGGTCTCGAACGATACCCGAACCGCATCACGCGCTCGACCACCTGCGGCTTCTGCCATCAGCGAGTTGCGAACTTCCGCGCCCAGCGTCGCGGAGAGCAACATGGCATGACCGCCTGCCGCCAGATGGTCTCGCAATAGCTGTGCAAGAATTCGTTGCATGTACGCGTCGGATGCGTGCACCTCATCAACGACCAGTAGATGTCGCATGAGGCACGACGCACGAAGATGTGCGTGCTTGACGCGAAGCGCACACAGGAGCGCCTGGTCGATTGTCCCCACGCTGATCATGGCCGAGAAGAACCGCTTGGGATGTTCCGCGGCCCATGGCGTTGGCGAACGGCGATCTGACTCGGGACCATCGAGTTCGTCGCTGGCGCGCGGCAACCCACCGCGACTGTCGTCGCTGAGATAGCCGGGAACCGCCATCACAGTGGGTGGAGCGTTCACCCCCCAGAGCGACTTCGCCATTCGCTCTACTCGTCCGTGCAGTTGCGCGGCAGCTGTGCGCGTGGGCAGCGCGAAGTACAGGCCGTCAACCTCGCCCGCACTGAACAATCGCAAAAATCGCCAGAGCGCGGCCTCTGTCTTTCCCGCGCCTGTTTCTGCTTCGAGAATCAGTAGACGTGAGGAACCTTCTCCACTCGTGGCTTGGTGTGGATACGGTTTGCGCTCAAACACTGACTCGAAACCGATCGATTGCTCCAGCACGCGCGCACGTGACGGTGACGGATCAAGGCCGATCTCGCGCAAAATCTCCCGCGACCACTCCACCGCTGTGAGTTGGGCGTGATCACGCGTCCATCCCGAGGAGCCGATCCAGTCGGCAAGCTGCACCAAGCCGGCAATCGCGTGCGTGAAGCCCGGCACCGAGGGAAGTATCGCTTGTGCGGAGCTAACCGCAGCGGGAAACGCGACGTCGGCTGCCGCTCGAAGTCTCGCGAGTTCCCCAATAGGATCGTATTCGCCCGACGGCTGCCAATGTCTTGCAAAAAGGCGCCCGTCTCCGTCTCGCGGCCAAGGTCTGCCATGATGCGACAGAATCGCATCAAACAGCGGAATGATGCCGTCGCCCCACGACTCGAATCGGTCTGCCCCCAGCGCAAGCAATGCACGCTCGCAGACCCTGCGATCTGCATTTTGGCCGCAGATGGCAGCGAGCGGTGCAATGTGACCAACTACAGGGGACGCTGGATTCGCTCGTGCCTGAAATCCGGAGTTGACCTTCCCGAAGTCATGCAGATACACGAGGTACGACAAGCGCTCGATGGTGAGATCGTGCAACTCCGTCCCCGCCAGCTTGGACAATCGGCTGCGAATTCCAGGCAGCAGGAGCAACGCGCGGAATACATGCGCGACATCGTGCGAATGTTCGGCGAGCGACTGCCAACGAACCAGCCGCCCGGACTCGTCTCGCTCCAGTTTTCCCCAAGGCCATCTTGGCGATCCGTGCAAAGCCGCCTCTTGAGTGTGAGTTGCGACGCGTGCGTCCGCGTGCTCCGACTGACCAACCTTACCTGGACCCCCTGACAGGCCGCGCGTCGGGGGCCGTTACACCTCGCGTCGGCGGCCCCTTCGTCGGATCAGACGGCAACCCAATCCGCGAGAACCCATTGATCGTTTCGGCCTCTGCCTTGGTGAGCAAACGCCACGTGCCAGAGTAGATCGGCTTCTCCGGCAACGTCACCGCGGTCTTGTCCTTGTCATGCTTCTTTGATGTGCGTCTCGGCTAAGAGTTCAGTTGTGCGCGGCACACCCGTTGACGCTTGGCAGCCCCGGCTCAAGCACGGTGACCAAGATCGTGAGGCTTCTGCACCAGCCCCCCCACCCCAACCCGCAACACCGCCTCCACCTCATCGTCCGGGAGACGCTCGTCCAGCCCCTCCATGGCCAGACCATGCGACAGCGAGGCCATGGTGCGCGCCAGCACGTAGGGATCTACATCGCATCGCAGCGTGCCGTCGCACACGCCGTCGTGGACGGCGCTGGCGAAGTAGCCGAAGGCCGTGTTGCGCGCCTCGATGATATGGTCGAGCAGCTCGGGCT
>JBGTOG010000066.1:0-6323 GCA_041742675.1 Gemmatimonadaceae bacterium
TGGCGGTGGGCGTGGCGCGGGCGCTGGGGGGGGAACACCCGGAGCGTCGGGTGCTGGGGATCGACGCCTCACACGCCATGATACAGCAGGCGTCCGCTCGGCTGCGCGGTGCGGCCGCGGATGTGGCGAATCACGTGCACGTGTCCACCGGAGATATGATGGCGCTGCCGGCGCCGGACGGATCCGTGGATCTGATCACGGCGGGCTACGGGGTACGAAATGCGCCTGATCCAGTGCTGGCCATTCGTGAAGCGGCCCGTGTATTACGAGCGGGAGGGGTGTACATCACACTCGATTTTTACCGCCCGGAGTTCTGGCTGTGGCGTCAGACCTTGTTGCGCTACCTGTCGCTGGCCGGAAATCTCGTGGGCTGGGCGTGGCATGGCGAGCGAGTGGTGTACGGATACATCTCCCGGTCCATCGATCACTTCATGTCCTGGCAGGCGTTTGAAAACGAGCTCAACCGTAATGGATTTCGTACGCAGTCGGTTCGCCGCTGGTTGGCGGGCGGTGTGGCGATGCACGTAGCGGTTCGGGTGTAAATGCCGGGTCACTCAATTTCTTCTTTCTGAACTTATGCCGCAGACGTTTTTTTCAAGAGCGCCGCTCGCCCGCGCGGCGTGCCGCATGTTTGCAGTCGCGGCCGTTGTTGCACTCGCCGCCTGCGGCTCGGATGTGACCGGCCCCAACCAACGGTCCGATCCGCGCAACGAAAACTTCGCCTCGGCGCTGGGCGTGGACATTTCCAGCATGACAGAACGGCAGCCTCGGCTCTTCATTCAGGACCGTGTGGTAGGCACGGGCGCCGAGGTGGTGCCGGGCAGTCGACTGCGCGTGCGCTACACGGGCTGGTTACGCACGGGCGTCGAGTTCGATAGCAACGTCGCGTCCGGCTCGCCGTTCGAGCTTGTGATCGGCGCATCCAATCTGATTTCCGGTTGGAGCATCGGACTGCCCGGCATGCGCGTCGGCGGAAAGCGCCTGCTTGTGCTCGGTTCCGAACACGCGTACGGCGCCTCTGGCTCCGGTTCTATCCCACCACACGCCACGCTGGTTTTTGAGGTGGAGCTGATCAGTATTGTGAATTGATCGTCAGCGCCGCCTCGGCGGCAGCTGGTCGTCATCGCAGTTTGATCAGCAACCGCTCGTCAGGGCGTCTGCAACGCATCCTCACCCGAGTGGCGACCCAATCGCTGTGGCCACGAGGTGCGCGTCAAGTCGCATCCACCACGCACGCACCGTAATGGGCCGATGCGCAAACTCAGGCAGGGTGAGACGCACCTCGGTCTCGCCCGACGCGTCGGGAAATACTTCGACCTCCTGAAAGCGCACGTAGCGATGCACGTGCGGATCAATGGCCTTGTAGACAGCCTCCTTGAGCGCGAAGCGCAGTCGCACGGCTTCGCGATACGCCACGGCATCATCGATGGCGAGCTCCGAGAGCAGGTGTTGCTCCTGCGGTGTCAGAATCTTGCGTGCGAGGTCGGGGCGTGCGAGCTCCGCGACGCCGGGAATCTCCTCGACATCAACACCCAGTGTCGTTACATCGGATGTGACCGGCGCGGCCAACGCCACGGCAAGTTGACGCTTGTGACTGACCGATCCGAGCACGCCGTCGGGCATGTGCGGCGCGCCACGCGCGGTCTTCAGCACTGCGTGATCTCGCCGCTCGGGGTTGATGTGCGCGATCGCTTCGCGCAGCGCCACACGCCCACCCACAAAAGCCAATCGTCTTGGTAACGCCAGCGCCTCTGCCAGTAAGCGCTCGGCCTCGGGCATGTCGATGAGCGCCTCGCGCATCGCCTCGTACAACTCGTGATTGCCCGCGATCTGCGGCAGCCGAACGGCAGTGAGCATGCCGTGCGGCAGTACCGTCTGCGCGAGTATCGTCAGTTTTGTATCGCCACCGTCCATGCGGGTAATCTCCCATCCGGCGGTGCAAGATGCCATGCTTCATCGCCGCCTGATTTAGCAGACGGTGTCACAGCGGCAATGGACGGCGTTGTACGAGGCTGCACGTCTCGTTCATTAACACCGTTGCAGGGCGCTGCTCCACACTCCCGTACCGCGACGCATGCCGCTACCTGACGCGAACGAGTCCGCACACACATCACGTCCCGCGCTGTCATCACGACAGGCGTGGTACGTGGTCGCGGTGCTCACCATCGCCAACGTGAGTGGATTTGTGGACCGCCAGATCCTGTCATTGCTGGTGGAACCGATCAAGCGCGATCTGGGAGTCACCGACACGCAAGTCTCGCTGCTCATGGGCTTGAGCTTTGCCGCGTTCTATTCGGTGCTTGGCATTCCCATTGGGCGACTGGCCGACCGTCGGAGCCGACGCGTGCTCGTGGCTGTGGGCGCTGTGTTGTGGAGTGCGATGACGGCACTGAGTGGATTGGCGCGATCGTTTTCGCAGCTGTTCCTGCTGCGTATCGGTGTGGGTGTGGGCGAGGCAACACTCGGTCCGTCTGCAGTCTCGTTGATTGGCGATGCGTTTCCGCGTGAGCGACGCGGCTCCGCAATGAGTGTGTACATGCTTGGCACGTTCCTGGGATCCGGGATCGCCTACGCGCTGGGGGCGTGGGTGGTGGGATTGGCGGATGCACAGGGTGCCTGGGTGTGGCCGTTCATCGGTGAGATTCGGCCGTGGCAGACGGTGTTCTTTATTGTCGGGCTACCCGGACTGGCCATCGGTGCACTGGCTATGACGATGCGCGAACCACCGCGCACCGGCAATGTGCAGGTAGCGCCACTGCGCGATGTGTTTGCCTACTTTCGCACGCACCGCCGCACCATGCTCACACTGTCGTTCGGCTTTGCCTGTTCGGCGGCCGTCAACTACGGAATCGCGGCGTGGCTGGCCACGTTCTTTGTGCGCACGCATGGTTGGACGGCAACGGAAGCGGGCACGCTGCAGGGAGTGTTGACGATGACTGTCGGTGTCGCGGGCACGTTGCTTGGCGGACGACTCACCGATCGCTGGGTGCAAGCCGGACACGCTGATGCGCCAGTGATTGTCGGCATGCTGGCGGCAGTCGGCATGCTACTCACGGCGGGCGTGTATCCGCTGGTGTCGTCGGCCGTAGTGGCGGCAGTGTTGCTGGTGCCCGTCAACCTCTTCGCGGCCATGCCGTGGGGTGCGGCCAATGCGGCCGTCGCGGAAGCGCTGCCAGCACGGATGCGCGGACAGGGGTCCGCAGTGTACTTTCTCGTCGTCAATTTGTTCGCCGGCGCCTTCGGACCCACCGCCGTGGCGCTGCTCACCGATCATGTGTTCGGCGATCCGGCGGCGCTGCGTCTGTCGCTCGCGGTGTGCACGATCGGTGGAATGGTGGTCACGATCACGCTACTCGGATTCGGTCGCGCGGCGTATCGAACGACGGTAGCAACACGGGAGCCTTGATGCGTGTGACGTTTCTTGCAGTGGCTGGAGTGGTCGGGTGTACGCTCGGTGCGGCAAACCTGCTGCACGCGCAAGGCATGCGCGCCCCACGTGCGGAAGCCGGACTCTCGATGCTGGTCTCACCGGGAGCAAACTCGCGCATTCCCGAGCTGATGGTGGGGCCGATGCTGAACGTGAAAGTTGCCGATGTCGCCGGCGGCGTTGTTGGTGTTGAAGGCGCGATGCGATTTCGTGCGGATGGTACGCAGTTGCTGGTGTGTCCGCAGCCGCCCGGTGTGATCTGCGATGCGCGCAATGTGAACACGCTGACCACGGCGGGACTCACGTATCGTCGTGGCTTCGGTGCGCAGCCCATGCGCGAAGGCGCAACGCTGCGCGCGGGCGTGGGTGGCGCGTTGACATCGCTCAAGGGCAGCGCGACGATTTATCCGAATACCGATGGGTCGCGTCCGCCGCTCGAAGCAGTGCAGAAAAACGCGGCGGTGCTGGATCTCGGCCTCGGATGGATTCAGCGATTGGGTACGGTCCCGTTGCGCATTGAAGGGCGCGTGTCAGGATTTGCGCCAGAGCTCGCGAATACGCGCTATGCGTACGGAGTGCAGTTCGGGTTGGGGTACTGAGCACATCCTGCGCACGTAGCAGTAAACACGCATCGGATCTGCGCGCGTAGGTAGCCAGGCGCGGGGGCAACGTCGTGCGCCCTCCAACTACGCGCGTTCGCCTTTGGCAAACTCGGGTTTCGCGATGCCAGTCACCACGTTGCCGGCGAGCAATCCGGCGGCCAGTGAAATGCCGACAATGGCAACGCGAAACGCCGAGTCAATGCCAAGCACCGTTTCGTTGCCGAGCATGGAGGTGACGGAGCGAAATCCAATGCTGCCGGGCACCAGAATGAGCAGCCCGGGCACCTGCGTCACCATCGATGTCGTGCGTTGCCAGCGCGCCAGCAGATTGCTCCCAGCGCTGACCACAAGCGCGCCGAGAAACGCGCCGAGTTGTTCACCGAGTTCGCGTCCGGCGAAGCGCGAGGTTGTATAGGCGCAGACGCCCGCCAGCATGATCCACCCCACATCGCGTCGTTCGGCTCGCAGCAGTACCGCGAAGCACACAGGAGCAAGCAGTGCGGCAATGGGTTCCGTCCACCAGGGCACACGTTGTGTCGTGATGATCCAGGCCGGTGCATCCTGCAGGGCAACACTGGCGAGCGCCGCACCAAGCTTCGCCCCTAACGCGACGCCGAAGCCAAGACCGAGAAATGTCACGAGCGCACCCGACAGGCGTGCGGTACCGGAGGCGAGATGTCGCGTGCTCAGCTCCGTGAGACCGACGGTAAAGGTCAGTCCGGGCAGCAACACGATCAGACCCGCCAGTGACGTCTGATACGCATTGCCGCTGGTGGTGATGCCCGCAATGAAAAATGCGAGGGTAGCGACAATGCCCGCGGTAAATGGCTCCAGCACGGGCGCGAGCGACGCATTCCGACTGGCCGCGAGTGCGCAGAGGCCCGCCACGAGGCCAAGCACACCGGCTACCACGGCTTCGAAAACGGTCACACCGAAAAAGCAGGAGACCGACACGGACGCGAGCACAAACGCGAGTAGCGTTTGCCAGCGCGTCCATCGTGGTGGCTCGGCGAGCAGCGCGACGATTTGCACCGATCCCTCAGACGCCCCAATGCGACCGTCCACCACATTGGTCATGATCGCATCCAATCGCGACAGGTGTCCAAGGTTGGGCTCGCCCGGCTCAACGCGCAGCAGGTGCGTGCGCTGCGCATCCTGCGCGCCAAAGCCCGCGAAGATCGAGGTGGGCGTGGTGAAAAACTGCGCTTCTACGCCAAGCCGCGCCGAGACGTCGCCCAGCACCGACTCGAGGCGGTGCGCCGGATACCCGTGCGCGTGCAACGCCCGTGCGAGATGGAGGATGAAGTGCGACGAGAGGTGCTGCGCAGTGTCGACGGGCGGGGCGCTGACAGGCATGATGACGAGGAGTCTAGTCGAGCGTCGAAACGAGTGGCGAAAACATAGGGGGGCGGGGTATTTTAAATAGCGCTGCGTCAGCAGCTCGTACCTTCGACCGGGAGTTCATTGATGGCAGGCACAACAACCGAGGGCAGCGCGGTTTCCTGCGGCTGCGGCGTTAGCGATTCGACGGTGGAGCCGTCGGCTCGCCATGCCGTGGCCGTGGATCCGCAGGTCAAGAAGCGTAATCAGGCTCGACTGCGGCGCATTGAAGGGCAGGTGCGCGGGCTGCAAAAGAT
Organism: Gemmatimonadaceae bacterium; assembly: GCA_041742675.1. Lineage (GTDB taxonomy): Bacteria > Gemmatimonadota > Gemmatimonadetes > Gemmatimonadales > Gemmatimonadaceae > JAABRT01. Next base: position 5,667 of record JBGTOG010000066.1, read on the forward strand.
GGTGGAAGAGGAGCGCTGGTGTGCCGACGTGCTTACGCAGATCGCGTCGGTGCAGGAAGCGCTGCGCGGTGTGTCGCGCGAACTCATGCGCAACCACCTCAAGCACTGTGTGGCCCACGCGGCGCTCACTGATGCAGAGGGTGCCGATGCCGTGTACGACGAGTTGGTGGAGTTGATGTTCCGGTACGCGCGGTAGCACGCATCCGTCAGTCCCAGGTGCGCCTGCTGCAACGCCAGAGCAACGCGTGCGACGTTTCGGTGACGGCTTCCGCCGGTACCGCTGCCAGTATGCGACATGCTCGCCGCTGTTACCTCCGCCGCCGTGCTTGGCATCGATGCTGTCGATGTCACTGTTGAAGTGCATGTGGCCAACGGGCTTCCACAGTGGACGCTCGTTGGACTGGCGGCGACGGCGGTAAAGGAGAGCCGCGATCGTGTCAGTGCGGCGCTCGCCAACTCGGGATTCACCGTGCCGCCGCGTCGCATCACGGTGTCGCTTTCGCCGGGTGATTTGCCCAAAGCCGGTACCGCATTTGACCTGCCGATCGCGCTCGCGGTCCTGGCGGCCAGCGGGCAGTTGAGCGCCGAGCAACTGCGCGGATTGCGCGTGCTTGGTGAGCTGGGTCTGGACGGCTCGCTGCGTCCGGTGCGCGGCGT
>JBGTOG010000091.1:0-23182 GCA_041742675.1 Gemmatimonadaceae bacterium
CCACCGCTGCGGCGCCTGACTACTCCTGACCTTACATACCGCATTGGCTTCACCGCCGTCTCCGGTCTGCGCGAGTTGCGTGACGGACGCGTGCTCGTGGCTGATTCGCGCGAGCGCACGTTACAGCTCATCGATCTGCGCACCGGTGCATCGAAAGCCGTGGGTCGTGAGGGAGCGGGTCCCCGTGAGTGGGGCCTGCCGACGCGCCTCTACGCGCTGCCCGGTGACTCCACGCTCATGTCGGATATGATGAATGCGCGCTACCTGCTCATTCTTCCGAACGGTGAGCCCGGCCCCACCTTTCAGATCGCCGATGGATCACCGGCGGCCATGGCGTCGCTGGTTACTGTAGACGCGCGCGGTCGACTCATCATGCAGCGTGCGCGATCCGGCGGCGCAGACGTCGACGCCGGTTCAAGTGGAATCGTTGATGTGTTGCGATACGATCGCAGCACGCGGCGTCTCGATACGATCGCGCAGTTGACTGCGCCGCGCGGCGAGCGATCGGGCGCGATGACGATGTCCGGCGGCATGTTGCGCACATTCACCAACCTGCCGTTCGCGGCGAGTGATCAGGTGGTGAACAGCATGTCGGCACTGTCGGAGCGTGTGGCCATTGTGCGTGCGGCGCCGTATCGCGTGGACTGGATTGATGCCGGTGGACGCGTGCAGAACGGGCCGACGGCCAGTGCGTCGTCGGTTCGTATCACGCAGGCCGAGAAGGATGCGTTTGAGAAGTCGCAGATGCGGTCTGGTGCGATTGTCACGCGTGGACCGGTGGTTGGCGCTGGTGCAGGGTCCGCTGCGCCAACGGGCGGCGCGGTTCCGCGAGCGCCGTCGGGCATGGGCAACGAAGCGATGACCTGGCCAGCCACCAAGCCGCCGTTCCTGGCGAACGCTGCGCTCATGGCGCGTGACGGTCGCGTGTGGGTGCTGCGCTCGCGCGCGCATGATGATCCGCTGCCCACGTACGATGTGTTTTATGCGAGCGGTGTCGTGGTGGAGCGTGTGCAACTGCAGGCGCGCAGCCGCGTGGTAGGCTTTGGAAATGGCGCGGTGTATGTGGCGCGGATGGACGAGGACGATCTGGAGCAGTTGGAGGTGTATCGGGGGAGGTAGGTCTCACTGCACAGGCGCGACGACTCGCTGCTTCGCGAACACAAACGACCTGCGCAAGACCAGAGGCCTGACGCAGGTGCAAGTCGGTGCGATGCTCGGCGTTACACGGGCGCGCAGCAGCGAAATCGAGCGTGATCCAACAAACGTCGGTTTCGCGCAGCTGCAGCGTATCGTACACCTGCTCGACGCACGCCTCGTGGTCGAGGTCCGCGAGCGCGCGCCACAACCGCCGCCGGGCACACCTGCAGCGACACCGCGCGGCGAGTGGAAATACGGCGCAGAGAAACCAAATTTCACCGCTCCAGCTACCACACTTTCACGCCGACAGCACCCCGTCGGCGTGAACCCCATCACTCAGGTATACAAGTCGTGCGGAATGTAGCCACCGTTCGCCGCGATCTTGGCGAGCACGGTCTTGTGCAACCACATGTTCATTTTCGCGGAATCACCCATCAGCTCCTGTGGGCAATCCAGTTCAGCGGCGAGTTCCTTGCGCGACGAAAAGCTGCTGTCGAGATCAAGCAGTTTGAGCAGATCAACAATCGATGTGCGCCAGTTCAGCTTCTGCGGATTGGCCTTGGCCATGGCTTCGAGCTTTTCCTCGACGTTGACCGCTGAAACGGCAACTGACGGATCTGGTGCGCGTGGGCCGGATGGTGTGGCCGATGCAGGAGCAGCAGCAGCGGGTGCGGCGTTCTCTGACTTGTCACCGATGCCGAGCTTGGAAAGGATTTTGCTGAACAGTCCCATAAGTACGTCCGGTCTGGAGGGAGGTGCACTCGCAGCGATTGCGTTGAGTTGTGGAGCAGATAGGGAACATGGTGGGGGTGGAGAGTGCACGCCAGACGGTGGAGTGTGATAACAGTCACAGGACGGTGTAAATATTCAGCTGTTGTGTTTACGACGAGCGGCGTGCGCGTGCGTATCGTGTGCAGCCCAGTCGCGCACCATGGCGCGTTGTCTGTCTGTTTGCGGCGAGCCCGTGTGCTTGTGACGTTCCCACTTTTCCGGGGGCATCGTGCGGAAGAGTTGCTGCACATCGTCGAGCGCTTGTGTGCCGGTTTTGCCGTGCCGCACCAACCAGCAGCCGATCACCATGCCAGTGCGTCCAACGCCACCCCAGCAGTGCACGTACACGCCTCGTTTGTCAGCAATCGCCGAGTCAATCGCGTCGAGGATCGTGTTCATCTGCGCTGCATCGCAGCTATGCATGTCGAGAATGTGAAAACGTTCGTGCGTGATGTGCAGATTGCGCGTAGCAGCGAGTTGGTGCGCGGCGGTGGCGTAGTCTTCGAGCGCGTTGTCAGGGCCGGTGAGGTCGATGAACGTGGTGATGCCGGCGTCGAGAAACGACGCGAGCTTGCTCAGTGCATCGGCATTGGGTGTGCCGGGCGGGCTGCCCGGATAGGCACCGGCGGCGACGGTGTTGCCGGGCAGCACGTATGAGTCGGGGATGGGTCGGCGATTGACGGGCATCGTGATGGTTGCAGGGGTCGCGGTGATTGAACCTATCGCCGCGCTCTGACAGCGCGGATCGTGCCTCCGTCAGTCCTTCAGAATCAGCTACCGGGCCGCACCTGAACTCAAACGCATCGCGTCAAGCTCCCGCATTGTCAGAGTACTCGGTATATTGCAGATGTGCGGCGATTTCCCAGGCTTGACGGGCCGCACACCGGAGCAGCGCTCCGTTTATTCCGTCTAAGTCGCAGCGGCAAACGCCGGCGGCCATTCTGGGTCACCGGCGTTTTTCGTGAGGAGGTTGTATGCCTGTGGCTTTCAGCAGTTCGTTTCCGATTCCGGTTGAAGTAGATCTCGATTACAAGCCCGACAGCTACTTCGCCGATTGGTGCCCCATCGCGGCGGCGGTGCAGAACGTGACAGGTGAGTGGCGGCGGGATCGGATGATGGAACAGCGACCGCTCCGGGGCCGCGAATCGTGGTGGGCGGATGACCTGCTGCATGATGTGCTCCCGCTCGACCGGCGCGAGGCACACATCAGCTTCGATCCAGTGCGTTGTGTGAGTGGTGAGTATCTGCCGCCGTACATGCCCGGCGAGTTCGAAATCGCACGCATTGTGCTCGATACCACACCGCAAGTGGTGTACAGCGTGCGAGCGCGTGCGCATGTGCCAGCGCGTCGACGATCCCGTGCCGACAGCACGCCGCGCAAGCGGGTGAATGCGGCGCGTGTGCTCCGTGTTGTAGACGAACACGGTACGAGCTTCACGTTGGAGAAGGAACGGTGGTCGGGCACCTGCACCTTGTACGAGCTGATTCGGGTGATCGACGGTGTGCGCGCGAGCAATCTTGAGGAGCAGCCGCTACAGCTGCCATTCCCAGAGGCGTTGCTGTTGGAAGCAACGCGCCTGAGTATGCCGAACGAACGTTTGGCGGATATGGTGCGGGTTTCGTCAGCAGTGTATCCCGAGCTGCTGTTGTTCTATCGGGCGCGACTTGACTGGTGGCTGCAGGAGAACTTCAGGCGGGTACCGGCGTCTCGCAGGAGAGGCATGATGCCGGTGGACAGGTTGGTGCGGATGTGGGGGAAGGGGTGCGAGTGACTAACGCGGTTGCACCTTGGCCAGTCGGCACATCACACTCTCCGCTCCCACTCCAAGCAACCGATTCCGCCAGCGCACGATGCTTTCGCGGCTCACCATCTCACCGTGTGCTGCGGGGTTGCGCGCTTCGTTGGTGAAGTTGTCAAGGATCACCGCGAACTCATGGGTGAACCACGCTCCATCCTTGAGCACGTTGCACAGATGGTCCGCGAGATCACGTTCTCCACCAAGTGCGCGCGCGAGTTGACCGAGCGTAAGGGGCAGTGCGTCAGGAAGTACTCCCGTGTGCGATTCCAGCTTCACGAGTCGCGCCGCATCCGGTGCACCCTTCATCGCCGCGCGCAGGATCGCGTTGGTCTGCAGCTCCAGCGCCTTGCCATAGTCCGTGATAACCGAGCCAAGATCACTGCCCGGATCCTGTCGATGATCCCGCAGCATACGCTCGGCCGTTGCGATGAAGCGACGCGCCCCCGGCTCCAGCATCATCCAGGCATCGGCGCCAAAATGGTCTTCGCGCAATGTTGCCTCGATCGCGCCCACACCGCCGCGTTCTGCATCGTAGCGCGCCCACAGCTGTCCGTCGGCGTAGAGTTCACTCTCGCGTTCATCGAAGAAGCGCTGCCCATCGGGGCGCGATACGAGCAGCGGCAGGTCCACGATGCCGCCGTAGAGCGACACCGGGCGATCGGCGTACCGCGTGTTGCGCAGCTTCGCGAGCTCGGCGACCACACCCGGCAAGTCGTCTTTCACGAGCAAGCGGATGTCCGCAATCTCGAACCAGCAATCGCAGTTGAGTGACTGCCGCGTGTAGTACGTCGGCACATGCTCCGGATCAGCGCCGCGTGGATCGTCCGTGACGATGGCGGTGACATCAGCGACGTACAACGACTGGAAGTCCGTGAGGTACAGGTGCGTTTCGCGACTGCGGTCTGCGTCGGCCGAGTCTCTTCCGAGTTGCACGATGTCATCGAGATGCGGCATCGGCTGCTGGCGCTGGCTCGAGCGCACTTTGCCCCACCAGACGTAGACCTCCTCTCCATCAGTGCCGGCCGCTGTAGAGCGCGCGTCCCAGTCGAGGAGAAGACGCAGGTGCGCCTCCATGGCGTCCGAGGCGTAGCGCGGATTCCAGACGGTGACGAGGTGTTGGGGCGCAGTGGTCGGCATGGGGGAGAGGATACTGCGGGTGGCGGGGGTTGGTGAGGGTGTAAGGCGCACCGTCCATCAAAGCTGCGCTCTGTACCACCGCTGGACGCGATTTGCGCAGACGCGCATAATCGAAATGCAGTGGCAGGATGGCGGGCCGCTACGGGCGTGAAATAGCCGAACATGTGTGCTGCTGTGGTCCACCTCCCCTTTCACATCGACCGAGGCAATGGCAACTCCGCGTGTACGAGTAAATGAACCCAAAGCGTTCTCGGGCAATAGTGAGGCGCTTCACGAGCTCTCGGAGTTCGGTTTTCCTGCTTTCCGACGAGTCAGAGAATCAGACCGCCTCTCAAACGTTATCCCCGCCAGCTGGCGCGGCGGCATCTACGTTTTCACCTGCGAGAATGGCGATGTATACGTTGGGCAAACAGCTGTACAACTGAGCACTCGGCTGGGGCAGCACCGACGAAACGTTCCGGGCATCTGTGCGGTCACGTTCCTGCGCACGCGGCGCTCTCTGCTCGATCAGTGCGAGCGCGACGTGCATCACGCGCTGCAACGCACCGGCGTGCGGCTGTCGAACATCACGTTTGCCAGCCTTGAGACCGGGCCATCCACTCGATTTTCGGAGATGATGTCCGAACAGGAGCAGCAAGAGTGGCTGGACAACCCAACGTTCATAGTTGACGGCGAATCCCGACCAGCGAGTGAGCAACGCACAAGTCGGATGCAGCGAGACTACGAGAAGTTCTGCGACCATCCCGCTTCAGCGTGGATGGTGCGGGCGATGGGTCGGTACGTATGGCGGACGATTCCGGTGCCTCGCGCGACAGAGCGAACCTACTGGGGAGTCACCTTGCGCATCGAACCCGACGGCGCGCCGTGGCTGCGGTTGAATGTGGGTGCTCAAACCACGCTTGATCTCTACGGCGACAACGCGTGGGGAACGCGTGTGCGGATCTTCATGCCTCGCGAGCGATTTGAATGGGGGTCAGGGCTGCAGCTTCCCGACCGAACGGTGCCGCTGCCAGCCGATGGCGGCGGCCACTACTTCGCAGCTCTTCGTCGGTACTCGTCCCTACGCGCATTGCCATCGTCCATGGTTGAAGCGGGTCGCGACCAGTACTCTGTGGACGGTGAACTCGAACCGATGATGGGTCTTCTTGAGCAGGAAGGCTGGATTCGTGAAGCACGAGCCATGCATCTGGACATGATGCAGCGCCGTAAGGGGATCAATGGACGGTCGCACAACGTGTTCGTAGCCGACGAGTTTCTTGAATCGGATCCCATGGAGTTGCTGGGCACCGCAACAGACGGCTCTGAGCTCAGAATCCCCGCGTACGACATGGCCCCGGATGGCGAGTAGTTCTCGACCACTGTCAGATCCGCGAGCTACCTTATCAGTGCGATAGCACCGCCTCTCACGCTGAGATCCCTCCGAATAGTTCATGACCGACGCCTTCTTCGCGGCCCCGATTCTCAACTCGCCGTATCTGCCGCCCTCGCGTCACTGGGAGTTGGACGAAGCGGGGCAGCCAACGCAGCGCATTGCCAATGGCCGCCGCAAGGCCTCGTTCGTTACGCCGATCCCCAAGGCAAAGAAGCAGTCCAGGGCACAGCTCACAATCGCCATGGACGAGGGGCGCGGACTGTCAACGGAAGACCAGCAGTACGACATCCGTTCGCTGATCAATGAGCTGCGCATTCAGGTGGAGCGCTGGCGTGCGCTCAAGAATCCGGACCACTGGCGTGTCACACCAGAAACTCGGCGACTGCTTCAACATTGGCGCACCCACAATTTCAGCGGTGTTCGGCCTTTCTTCTGCCAGATCGAAGCGGTTGAGACAGTCATCTGGCTTACTGAGGTCGCGCCGGAAATTGGCAAAGATGGTAAACGCTTCCTCGACCACTTGACCGCGGTCAACAGGGAAGCCAACCCGGAGCTGCTGCGCCTGGCACTCAAGCTGGCCACAGGTGCCGGCAAGACCACCGTGATGGCCATGCTCATCGCGTGGCAGACAATCAATGCGGTGCGGCATCCGTCGTCGAAGCGGTTTACACGCGGATTCCTGGTGGTGACGCCCGGCATCACCATCAAGGATCGGCTTCGCGTCCTGCATCCCAATGATCCGGACGCGTACTACGCAGCGCGCGAGCTCGTGCCGAGTGATCTGGTGAACCAGTTGAACAAAGCCCGGATCATTATCACTAACTATCACGCTTTCAAGCTGCGCGAGCGTCTGCAGATCTCGAAAGGTGGGCGCGCGCTCCTTCGCGGACATGGGCCTGAGTTACAGACCCTTGAAACCGAGGGACAGATGTTGCAGCGCGTGATGCCAGAGCTGATGGGAATGAAGAACATTCTCGTGCTCAACGACGAGGCACATCACTGCTACCGAGAAAAGGCCGACAGCGACGCGGATGAAGGACTGAAGGGTGATGACCGCAAGGAGGCCGAGGCAAACAAGGAAGCAGCCCGACTTTGGATTTCCGGACTCGAAGCGGTGAATCGCAAGCTGAGTCTTGCTCGTGTGATCGACCTGTCGGCGACGCCTTTTTTCCTGAGAGGATCGGGCTACATCGAGGGCACACTCTTTCCATGGACGATGAGCGACTTCTCGCTCATGGATGCAATTGAATGCGGTATCGTGAAGCTGCCGCGTGTGCCGGTGGCCGATAACATTCCGGAAGCCGAGGTGCCGGTGTTCCGCGAGCTGTGGTCGCACATCTCCTCAAAAATGCCCAAGAAGGGGCGAGGGAAAGGTGGCGAGCTCGATCCGCACATGCTGCCCGCAGAGCTGCAAACGGCGCTTGAGGCACTGTACGGCCACTACGCGAGGACCTTCGATGAATGGCGCGACACGACAGGTATCGATGTGCCGCCGTGCTTTATCGTCGTGTGCAACAACACCGCCACGTCAAAGCTGGTGTACGACTACATCTCCGGCTTTCACCGCACGCTGCCGGATGAATCAACGCAGCTCATCCAAGGGCGACTTCCGCTATTCAGCAATTTCGACGATCACGGCAACCCGTATCCCCGTGCCCGTACGTTGTTGATTGACAGCCAACAACTGGAATCGGGCGACGCGTTGGACAGCAACTTTCGAAAGATGGCATCGGCCGAAATCGAGCAGTTTCGCAAAGACATAATCAACCGTACGGGTGGTCAGACAACTACGGATGACATTACCGATCAGGAGCTGCTCCGCGAGGTCATGAACACGGTGGGCAAGCCCGACAAATTAGGCGGGTCGATACGCTGCGTGGTCTCAGTGGCCATGCTCACCGAAGGATGGGACGCCAACACCGTCACTCACGTGCTCGGCGTACGTGCGTTCGGCACCCAGCTGCTCTGCGAGCAGGTGATCGGCCGGGCGCTTCGGCGACAATCATACGAACTCAACGAAGTCGGCCTGTTCGACGTGGAATACGCCGACGTGCTCGGCATTCCATTCGACTTCACCGCAAAGCCTGTCATTGCACCGCCACAGCGGGTGAAGCCCGTTGTGCAAGTGAAAGCGGTCTCACCTGAAAGGGACGCCCTCGAGATCCGCTTCCCGCGGCTGGAAGGCTATCTCGTCAAGCTCCCCGACGATCGACTCGTCGCCGAGTTCAACTCAGATCACACGCTGGAACTCACACCGGAGCTCATTGGTCCCACCGATACGCGCAACGAAGGCATCATCGGGGAAGGCGTAGATCTCACGCTGATCCATTCGCGCGAACTGCGTCAGTCGAGTCTGCTTTTTCACCTCACGCACCACTTGCTCTACAACCATTGGCGCGACGCCAACGGTGCGCCCAAGCTTCACCTGTTTGGTCAGCTTAAGGCCATCACTCGGCAGTGGTTGGACAAACACCTCGTGTGTATCGGCGGCACCTACCCGGCGCAGTTGATGTACCTGCAGCTTGCCGATGAAGCGTGCAATCGCATTACCGCTGGAATCGTCAACAGGATGGGCACGGAGAAGACCGTGCTACCGATGTTTGATCCGTACAATCCGGCCGGATCTACGCGGCACGTGAGTTTCTCCACCAGCAAAACGCTGCGCTGGCAGACCGCCGCGAACAAGTGTCATCTCAACTGGGTGATCTGCGACAGCAACTGGGAAGCCGAGTTCTGTCGCGTTGTGGAGAAACATCCCCGTGTGCTGGCGTACGTGAAGAACCACAATCTCGGCCTCGAAGTCCCGTATCGAAGTGGCACAGAATCGCGACGGTATCGCCCCGATTTCATTGTGCTACTCGACGACGGCCACGGCGCCGAGAACCCGCTGCATTTTGTCGTGGAGATCAAGGGCCGACGTGGCGAAGATGCGAAGGAGAAGGCCAACACCATGCGTCAGTATTGGGTGCCGGCCGTGAATAACGACGGCACCTTTGGTCGGTGGGCGGTGGCCGAGTTCACGGACGTTTACGCGATGGAAGCGGAGTTCATTGCCACTATAGAGTCCGCGGTCTCCGCGCTGCTCAACAGCTCGGCGGGGGCCGGAGTTACGTGATTGTCACGGCAGAAGAGCTGCGTGCGTGGGTCGCGGCGGGTGAGTCGCTCACCGTTGAGTTCAAGGGTGAGTCGCGCGAGCGTCTCAACGACACCGACCTTGTTGAGGCCGTGGCGTGCATGGCCAACGCTCGCGGTGGAGTACTGCTGGTTGGCGTGGAGGACGACGGACGCATCTCGGGTGCGCAGCCACGCCACGGATCGTATACGGACATTCGCCGTGTCGAGGCGTTGATTGGCAATCAGACGCAGCCGAGTTGCCCCGTGTCGTGTGTCGTCGTGCCGATTGAAGGCCAGAGCGTGCTGGTGATTCGCGTTCCTGAAGGTCGTCCGATGAAGCGAAACTCCATGGTCCGACTCAGCACCGTTCGTGCCACCTACTACCTGCTAACACCCGAAAATACGGGCGCACCGCCATAACTAGTGCAAACGCCCGTATTATACGCCCGTAAATCAGCGAGATTTGCGTAAGTGACTGCCAAATAACACGTTGGATACTTCATGTAATGCTCGGAAACGCCCAGAACGCCCGCATTCTGCAGTTCGACCGCCGAAAAACGTCTACGAACCGTACCTGGTCCGCTGACTGAATCGTTTTCCCGATGCTCCGAGCGCGCCGTGGCTAAGTCCCCGAAAAAACCCGCCCCCGACAAGGCTGTCGAAGCCCTGACGTACCCCGAGTCCAAGCGGAAAAACATTCCGACGGCCGAGTATCAGGCCATGCTGGCCAAGGCGGACGAACAGATTCGCGTCGCGTACGAGCGCCGCAATCGCGATCTCGATCCGCAGCTGGTATGGCGCGGCAAGGACGAACAGGACGCGAGTGATCTCGTGGTGAACGCGCCGCCGCTCTACATCCAGGAGAAGGTGCATCCCAAGGCACTCATTGATGACTTGCTTCGTCAGACGCGCGAGCAGAAGCATGAGTCCGGGGAGCTGATGGCCGATCTGTTCTCGGACTTCAATGGCATTCCGAAGGATGCCGACAAGACCGAGTTCTATCAGCACGATCAGAACTGGACAAATCGCATGATCCTAGGCGACTCGCTGCAGGTAATGGCGAGTCTGGCAGAGCGCGAAGGACTGCGTGGAAAGGTGCAGTGCATCTACTTCGACCCGCCTTACGGGATCAAGTTCAACAGCAACTTTCAGTGGAGTACGACGTCACGCGATGTGAAGGACGGGAATAGTTCGCATATCACGCGCGAGCCGGAGCAGGTAAAGGCGTTTCGAGATACTTGGCGAGATGGAATTCATTCGTATCTCACGTACCTGCGTGATCGACTGACAGTCGCACGGGACCTGCTGACGGAGAGCGGGTCAATATTCGTGCAAATTGGGGATGAGAATGTGCACCGGGTTAGAGCGGTGATGGACGAAGTGTTTGGGGATGAAAATTTTCTGGCGGAAATCGCTTTTCGCACCACCAGTACCTTCACCAGCAAGGTTCTCTCGCGATCCGTCGATCTCGTTCTCTGGTACGCGAGGCACAATTCCGCGATCAAGTACCGCCAGTTGTATCAAGCAAAGACACTTGCCGACGACAAGGGCGACAGATTCACACGGCTTCAGCAGCCCGACGGACGACGACGATTCTTAACCGAGACTGAGCGAGACTTTCCCAACAGTATCGATGCAAACTCGCTGGTCTATCGACACGACAATGCATTCTCTCAAGGTCGTAGCGGAGAACCGCAGCCCTTCTCGTTTCGCGGTCACGCTTTCGACCCGTGGCCGAAGAACTCACACTGGAAGTGCCAGTATCCTGAGGGCGTCTCTAGGTTAGGGCGAGCGGATCGTCTCGCGTTGCCAACCTCGAAATCGATCTCGTACGTGCGGTTCATGCAGGATTTCGCCGCGCAGAGTCTTTCGAATGTTTGGATGGATACGCAGACTGGTGCATTCACGGACGACAAAGTCTATGTCGTACAGACGAATGCGAAGGTGATTGAGCGATGCCTGCTGATGGCCACCGACCCTGGAGACCTCGTCCTCGATCCCACGTGCGGGTCAGGCACCACTGTAACCGTAGCCGAGCAATGGGGTCGCCGGTGGATCACCATTGACACTTCCCGCGTTGCGCTTGCTCTAGCCCGTGCACGCATCATGGGCGCACGATATCAGTCTTACATTCTCGCTGACTCGCGCGAAGGCCTACGCAAAGAAGCTGAGCTCTCGCGTACCGTACCATCCGAGCAGCAAACGTTCAGCAACATCCGTCAAGGATTTGTATACGAGCGTGTGCCACACGTCACGCTTAAGTCCATAGCCAACAACGCAGAAATCGACGTAATCTGGGAGACGTGGCAAGCAACTCTCGAACCGATGCGCACCGCGCTAAACACGGCCCTCATGAAAAATTGGGAAGAATGGGAAATTCCGCGCGACGCCGATGCCAATTGGTCGGCCTCCGTGAAAGGCATACACGCAAAGTGGTGGGAAGCGCGCATTGCACGGCAACGAGAGATCGACGCCAGTATCGCTGCGAAAGCTGACACCGAGTACCTGTTTGACAAGCCGTACGAAGACAAGAAGAAGGTGCGCGTGGCCGGTCCGTTCACTGTCGAGTCATTGTCTCCTCATCGTGTAATTGGTGTTGATGAAAACGATGAGTTGATTGACATGGTGATGGAACGCAAGACCGGCTACGCTATTGGTCGCGACTTCCCGTCAATGATTCTTGAGAACCTCAAAGCTGCCGGCGTGCAGCAGGCGGCTAAGTCCGATCACATCGAGTTCACGTCGCTCACTGCCTGGCCCGGCGGTGATCTCATTTGCGCGGACGGTCGTTATTACGAAGGCGGGTCCGAAAAGCGAGCCGCGGTTTTCATCGGTCCTGAGTTTGGCACGGTCACACGCCCCGATCTTGTACAAGCCGCACGCGAAGCAGCCGAAGCAGGTTTTGATGTGCTAATCGCGTGCGCGTTCAACTTTGAGGCACACGCAACGGAATTCACGAAGCTTGGGAACGTTCCTGTGCTTAAGGCGCGCATGAACGCTGACCTGCACATGGCGGAGGATCTCAAGAAGACGAACAATGCGAACCTTTTTGTTGTTTTTGGTGAGCCGGATATCACCATTCTGCCCGCGGTCCAGGGGCGCGTACGTTTGAAGGTCAACGGCGTTGACGTCTTCGATCCCAGCACAGGAAAGGTCCGCTCGGACGATGCTGACGGCATCGCGTGCTGGCTTATCGATACCGACTATAACGAAGAGAGCTTCTTCGTGCGCCACGCATACTTTCTTGGAGCCAACGATCCGTACAAGAGTCTTAAGACCACGCTCAAAGCGGAAATCAATCGCGAAGCCTGGGAGTCGCTCAACAGCGACACATCACGCGCGTTCGACAAACCGAAGAGTGGTCGGATCGCAGTCAAAGTGATCAATCACCTCGGGGACGAGGTGATGAAGGTGTTTCGGGTATAATTCAGAAGTCCCGAAATCGGAGATTTGATCAGTGGCCAACGCGAACCATCTTAAAGCACTACTAAAGTCCCATCTCGAAGGGGACGAGCAGCGTTTCTTGTCGACTGCACTGCAGCTCGCGGCGAACGAGGCGCGTGCTGGTCGCACGCAACTCGCCGAGGAGATCCGTGCGCTCGTTGACCAAACAAAGGACCGCCGCGCGGTGCGCCCTCTGGTGCACGACAGCGCGATACCGATTGGTCGCCCGCGAGGAGAGCTTGCTGGCCTACTCGCCGTATCGTACCCCAAAAAGCGGTTGAGCGACATGGTGCTCAATCCCGCACTGTCGGTTCAACTCGATCGCATCATACGTGAGCAGAGAAACGCTCAGAGAATTCTCGAGCGCGGCTTGTCACCACGGAGAAAGCTATTGTTGGTCGGACCACCTGGTACTGGAAAAACGCTCACCGCCTCGGTGTTGGCTGGTGAGCTCGGAGTACCCTTGTTTCAGGTGCGCTTGGACGGCCTGATTACCAAGTTCATGGGCGAAACCGCCGCGAAGCTGCGCCAGGTATTCGACTCGACAAGCAACGCTCGCGGAGTGTACCTGTTCGATGAGTTTGATGCGATCGGTTCACAGCGTGGTCTTCCGAACGACGTCGGTGAAATTCGTCGCGTTTTGAACAGCTTCTTGCTGATGATCGAGCAAGATGAGTCGCACAGCCTGATTGTGGCGGCTACGAATCATCCAGAAGTGCTCGACCACGCGCTCTTCCGGCGGTTCGATGACGTCCTTGAATACGCGCCGCCGTCGCAGAAGGAACTTTCGATTCTTCTACGCGGAAAGTTAAGTGCCCATATGCGCGGGAGAGTCCCGTGGGCGCAGCTCGCGAGCACTGCAGCCGGGCTGAGTTACGCTGAGGTGACCCGGGCAACTGATGAGGCACTTAAAGAATCGATCATGGAGTCTGAGAGACCAATTACGGCCTCGGATGTGAAGCGGATGCTCGAGGAGCGGCGCGTAGCGAGTGGACGCTCAAAAGCGCGGGCTCGATAGTCATAATCGTTTCTACTGAACCACCATGCCGAAACATTTCGTCCTAGAAGGCTTTGAAACGAGCGACGCATTTACGTCTCCCTCGAGTGGTGGTCGCAAAGCTCGACCTCCAGCGAAGAATCGCGCAGTCCACAGCGCTCATCTCAATGCTCAGCTCGATGCAATCGAGCCGTTCTTTGAGTTCGTGAAGTCTGAGGCAGAGGACGGCGATGCTATCGGGCTAACCATAGAGTTTGAGGGATTCCCAAGTATTGAGCTCGCGTTCGAAAGTTTGGCCCGTGAGCAGAAGGGAATTGAGCTTAGGAATGTTCGGAGGACCGATGAGACAGTCTTCGCAACTGTCTTCATCCCAGACGGTAAACTCGGACATTTTGAAACGCTGATCACTCAGTATCTGCAGGAACGAAAGGATCGCAACAACAAGCCCATCGATAATCAGCGACTGATAGACAGTATTGCGAATATTCGAGCCGCAACGCTGCGCTCAATGTGGACGGACACAGCGCCCTTTCCGGAGGCTTCGGCCGAACGGTTGTGGTGGGAAGCTTGGCTTCCGGTGCGCGTGAACCGCATCGCCGTCCTAAACGAGTTCACCCGCAGGTGTGAGAGTCTTGGTCTAGAGTTAGCAAGAGGCATCCTCGAGTTCCCGGAACGTAGCGTCGTGCTGGTAAAGGCAACCGTTGACGAACTTCAACAATCACTTTCGCTACTGAATGTCGTTGCGGAGCTGCGCCTCGCCAAAGAAACGGCTGATTTTTTTGACTCGCTTGAGATCGACGAACAGGCAGAATGGGTCGACGAGCTGTTGTCGAGATTGAGATTTGCTGATGAGGACGCTGATGTCCCACACGTTTGCATCCTAGACACCGGCGTCAACCGGGGGCATCCGTTGTTGTCCGCATCGATCTCAAGCTCCGATCAACACGCTGTTGAACCGGGATGGGGAGCTAACGATACACAGGGTCACGGAACTCAAATGGCAGGGCTTGCGCTGCTCGGTAACCTGACAGATCTGCTTGAAGAAAGCGGCGAGTTGACAGTTCCGTATCGTCTCGAGTCGGTCAAGCTGCTTGAACGCGATGGAGGAAACGAAGGAACAAGCAGATTTCACGGATATCTGACCCGGGAAGCTGTAGCCCGCCCTGAGATCAGCAAGCCCATGCGCGCGCGATTGTATAGTCTTGCCGTCAGCTCTCGCGACGGCCGCGACAACGGGCGACCATCCGCATGGTCTTCGGTGATCGATGGGCTTGCGGCGGGAACCGACACGGAAGGTAATGCTAGGAGACTTATTGTCGTCGCCGCGGGCAATTCAATACAGCCGGACACCTATCCTCTAGGGAATTCTGACGATTCGATTCACGACCCCGGGCAGTCATGGAATGCTTTGACAATCGGAGCATACACGAATCTGATGAGGATTACTGAACCGGAAGCTCGCGACTTCACACCCCTCGCTACAAACGGCGCATTGAGCCCACACAGTACAACTTCCGCGGGATGGCTCGCGCGCTGGCCGATGAAACCCGACGTTGTCTTCGAAGGGGGCAACATTGCTTCGAATGGTGTCTGGACCTCCACCATGGCGAGTCTGTCATTGCTGACGACTGACCACGAGCCCGCTCGCCGACTCTTCACGACTGCCGACGCGACGAGTGCTGCGACATCCTTGGCAGCAAGGATGGTGGCAACTCTCCAATCGGAGTATCCGCGACTCCGCCCTGAGACTATTCGCGGACTTGTAGTTCAGTCGGCAAGCTGGACACCCGCAATGCAGGCAATGTATCTGCCGACAACTCGGCTGCCGAATAAGGACGACTACAAGAAGCTCGTCCGTCACTGTGGATTTGGAGTCCCAGATCTGCCTCGGGCCCGGGATAGCATTGCGAACTCGCTTTCGCTCATTGTTGAGAGCGCCATCGTACCGTTTCATAAGTCGAACGGCACAATCAGGACGAAGGAGATGCATCTGCACGATCTTCCATGGCCGAGGGACGAACTTTTGTCTTTGGGTGAAGTGGAAGTTGAGATGAGAGTAACGCTCTCATACTTCGTGGAGCCAAATCCGTCTTCTCGCGACCAGAAATCTCAGTATCGCTACCAATCTCACGGATTGCGCTTCGAAGTGCGGCGCCCGCTCGAATCAACCCCGAAGTTCAAGTCGCGGATTAGTACAGCTGTAGCAGATGAGGATGAGGACGGCATCGCGATCGGCGAAGATCCGGGGTGGTTGCTCGGGAAGAATGGTCGTCATCGCGGTTCTATTCACTCCGATACTTGGCGAGGAAGTGCGGCGGATCTTTCGGACCGCGGAGTACTTGCGGTGTACCCTGCTCTTGGGTGGTGGCGGACCCGCAGTGGCCAGAAGCGCTGGGACAGCGAGGCGCCGTATTCACTCGTAGTATCGATCCGCACTCCCGAAACAGGTGTCGATCTCTACGCTGCGATAGCGAACAAGATTGCCATCGCGATCGGCGGAGATGACTAGTTGAACTTCCGCATCGCCGACACCTTTACCGACGCCCTCGCCCGCCTCACGGGCGAGGAGCAGAAGGCCGTGAAGACCACGGCCTTCGACCTGCAAATGAATGTCGCGGCACCCGGTCTGTCATTTCACAAGCTCGACAAGGCCAGGGACAAGAACTTCTGGTCAGTTCGCGTTAACAGTGATCTCCGGATCATCGTACACAAGACCGCCGACTCCCTGCTGCTGTGCTACGTCAACCACCACGACAAGGCGTACACGTGGGCTGAGCGCCGCCGGCTTGAGGTGCATCCCACCACGGGTGCGGCACAGCTTGTAGAAGTGCGCGAGACGGTTGTTGATGTTTCGGTACCGCGCTTTGTCACCACGGACGTCACGTACCCGGCGCCGTCAGACACCAAGCCGCTGTTCGATCACGTGTCGGAAGCGAAGCTGCTGGAGTACGGCGTACCCTCCGAGTGGATGACCGACGTTCGGGGCGCGACCGACAGCTCGATCCTCACGATCATCGCGCACCTGCCGAGCGAAGCGGCCGAAGCTTTGCTCGAGCTGGCAACGGGCGGTACACCGATGGTGCGTGCCGTTCCCTCGGGTACTATCGATCCCTTCGAGCATCCCGATGCGAAACGTCGGTTTCGGGTCATGGCAAATGTGGAGGAGCTCGAGCGCGCACTGGCGTGGCCGTGGGATCGGTGGAGCGTGTTTCTACACCCGGCGCAGCGCGACCTGGTCGAGCGGTCATTCAATGGACCTGCGCGCGTGGCCGGAACAGCCGGTACGGGCAAGACGGTGGTCGCCATCCATCGCTCGGTACACCTGGCGCGCCAGCAGCCAGAATCGCGCGTTCTGCTCACCACGTTCTCCATACCCTTGGCGCGCATGCTGCGGCAGAAACTGCGCCGCCTAGCGGAAAGCGACAGTGCGCTCGCCGATCGCATCACCGTTGACGCCATCGATGAGATTGGCATCACGCTCTACGAACAGCAGTTCGGTGCTCCACGCGTGGCCACGCCGTCGATGATTCGCACGCTGCTGTCTTCGGTTTCCAGTAGCGTTGGAGGTCATGCCTTTTCTGATCGGTTTCTCGAGCAGGAATGGACCGACGTCGTGGACGCATGGCAGCTCACCAACTGGGACTCGTACCGCGACGTGCAGCGACTCGGTCGTAAACAACGCCTGAGTGAGAAGCAGCGTGCCACGCTCTGGGCGATCTTCTCGGCCGCCCAGCAGCGTCTGCGCGAAAGTGCGCTGGTCACGACGGCTCAGATCTACAGCGACGTGTCTCGAGAGATGCTCGAATCGGGCGTGCGTCCTTTCGACTTCGTGATCGTGGACGAAGCGCAGGATGTCAGTATCCCACAGCTGCGATTCTTTGCTGCGCTTGCCGGTGGGCACCAGGACGCGCTCTTCTTTGCTGGCGATCAGGGCCAGCGAATCTTCCAGCTACCGTTCTCGTGGAAGTCGCTGGGTGTTGATGTTCGCGGTCGCTCGCACTCGCTGCGCGTAAACTATCGCACCTCGCACCAGATTCGCGGTATGGCCGATCGCCTGCTGGATGCTGAACTCGCCGATGTCGACGGAGTCGCGGAATCACGCAAAGGCACAGTGTCTGTATTCAACAGTCCCGAGCCGCAGGTGGTGCTGGCCGAGTCGGCGGAAGCAGAAGAGCAGCATATTGCGCAGTGGCTGCGTGAGCGACTCGAAGACGGCGTGCTACCCGGCGAGATCGGTGTGTTTGTCCGTTCGCGCAACGAGGTAGAGCGTGCGCGTCGCGCGCTGGCGTTGGCCGGACTATCGGCAACCGCACCCGCCCCGGGCGTTGATGCAGAGCCGGGCAAGGTTGTCCTGATGCCAATGCACCTGGCGAAGGGGATGGAGTTCCGCGCGGTCGTGGTCGCGGCGTGTGATGAAGACGTTTTGCCATTGCAGGAGCGCATCGAGGCCGTTACCGATGAATCGGACCTCGAAGATGTCTACAACACTGAGCGCTATCTGCTGTACGTGGCGTGTACCCGTGCTCGTGATCACTTGCTGGTGAGTGCAGTGGCGCCGGGGTCGGAGTTTCTGGCGGACCTCGAGACAACATGAGGCTCTCTCTCACGCGCGCACAAGACACGTAACCGGAACGCATGCCTATCCACCCTGTTTCCTCCGCGACACCATGACCTCCACAGATCTGTCACGCGCGTGCTGGTTCGTCGGTGCAACCTACGGACACGGACACGATGATCAGCTTCCGCGATTTCTCTCGGAAGGCTACTGGGAAAACGGGTACACCGATCGTTACCTCGATGAAGTGCGCTCCATGCAACCCGGCGACCGTATTGCGGTGAAGGCCGCGTACACCCGGAAGAACGGCCTGCCCTTCGACGCGAAAGGGGCGACGGTGTCGGTCATGTCGATCAAAGCCGTTGGCACCGTGACTGCCAACCCAAATGACGGTCGACGCGTTCAGGTGAAGTGGGCGGAGAAGCAGACACCACGAGAATGGTATTTCTACACCAACCGCCGTACGCTCTGGTTGGTGACGCCTGGCGACTGGATGAACGATGCACTCATCGCGTTCGCCTTCGACAACAAGCCGCAGGATATTGCCCGCTTTCGCAACGAGCCGTACTGGCGCGAGCGGTATGGAGACGGAAACGCCGCCGTACGTTTTCAGTGGACGGAGTTCTACGAGGAAGCCGCCAGAGCACTGCTCGCGCACCGCGCGGATCGAACGGCACTCGTTGCCGGGATTCATGCGGTTGCTGCAAAGCACAGCCTGGGCTACTTGCAGGACCAGTTCGCGGATGGTCGTGAAGGACCGCTGGAGGATATCTGCCCGTTTACAGCGATGGGCATTTTCAATCGCCAGATGACGTACCAGAGGCGCACCGCGATTGCGAGCGACCTCGCGGCGTTCCTTGGCGTTCGCACGCCAGCGCCTGCTGCGTTCAATGGCGTCCCCCTGCTGAACAATCGGTCTTCGTGGTTTTTCCCGTATGCGAAGAACCGCAAGGCTGGTGACATCGACGCGCTCTGGAACGTGTTCGCTGCCTCGTTCGCGCTCGACGATGACGACTCGCCCAGCGTACGCGAAGACTTCGCCGCGGCTTATGACGAAGCGCAGTCCGTCAAAGGGGTGAAGTGGAACCTCGCGACGGGTCTCTACTGGGCGCATCCATGGGACTTTCCAACACTCGATGCCGGGTCACGCGAGTATCTCACCCAAGAGCTTGGATTGATCGGAGAGTATGGGCCCAGGGCCGAGGCGATCTCCGGCGCTGACTACCTGGCGCTTGCCGAGTCACTGAAGGCGCAATTTCTCGAGGCAGACTGTCCCGTGCACTCGTTTCCGGAACTGTCCGTTGCCGGGTGGAAGGGAGCGAGTGAACTTTCGCCGTCTCCGGTCACGACACCGGAGGTAGAGAACGACACGGAGGTGGCTGGTGATGCATCGCGGACCTCGCACGGTGTCCCGGCTCCGTACTCCATCACTGAGCTTCTCGCAGAAGGCTGCTTTCTCGACCAGCCCGAACTCGATCGAATGCTCAGGCAGCTGCGCATCAAGAAAAACCTTATCCTGCAAGGTGCGCCGGGAACGGGGAAGACGTGGCTCGCCAAGCGCCTGGCGTTCGCGCTCGTCGGTCGCAGGGACGGCCGCATGGTTCGTTCGGTTCAGTTTCACCCGAGCCTGTCGTATGAAGACTTCGTGCGCGGCTGGCGGCCCGCCGGCGATGGCAAGCTGTCGCTTGCAGACGGCGTCTTCATGGAGTTGATCCACGCTGCACTCAGAGAGCCAAACGAAACGTTTGTGCTCGTGATCGAGGAAGTGAATCGTGGCAATCCGGCGCAGATCTTCGGTGAGCTGCTCACGCTCCTCGAGGCCGGAAAGCGCACACCAACCGAGGCCCTGGAGCTGAGCTATCCCGACGCCACCGGCCTGCGAACACCGGTGCATATTCCGGAGAATCTGTACGTGATCGGCACGATGAACATCGCTGACCGATCGCTCGCGCTGGTGGATCTGGCGCTGCGACGTCGCTTCGCGTTCATCGATCTCACTCCGCAAATCGGACCGGCGTGGATGAACTGGATCGTTGCGGAATGCAATGTTGATCCGACACTCGCGGTCGGTGTGAAGGAACGCATTCAGAAGCTGAACGCGCAGATCGCAGCCGACCCTCGCCTCGGACCGCAGTTTCAGATTGGCCACAGCTACATCACGCCGATTCACCGCCTGGAGACTGGCGATACGCGAGACTGGTTCAGGCAGGTGGTAGAAACCGAGATTGTACCACTGCTCAACGAATACTGGTTCGACGCGCCCGACAACGCCGCACGAGCACGTACGGAGCTGCTGCAGGAATGGTAGCGGTTGATGCAGTGCGCAGTGACATCTCCGACAAGGGCAACTTCGGGCCGACCATCGGTCGAATCCCGGTGCGAAACATCTGGCTCCTCATGCTCTATGCGTCCGAGCTGTTTCGTGTACGGGACGCCGGTACGCTTGGCGTCGAGGAGACTCCGGACGACATCCCTGAGCTTGTCGCCGAGATTCTTGCGTTCGAGGTCGAGCAGCGAATCAGACGGCGCCTCACGCTTGGCTATCAGACGCGCACCGCCAATGTGAACAGGGTGCGTGGACGCATCGACCTGCTTGCCACAGAGCGAGATCAGCTGCTCTCCCGCGGGAGCATCGCCTGTCGTTTTTCGGAGCTGACGATTGACACACCAAGGAATCGGTTTGTGCGATCGGCGCTGGAATCGATCGCGCGCTTGATCAGCAAGCGACCGCTGGCCCACCGATGCCGAGTGCTTGCGAGCGGATTGCGAGCACAGGGAGTTGTAGGTGTAATGCCAACGCGTACCGAGATGAGCGTTTCTCGATACACCCTGAACGACGCACATGATCGTCTCATGATCGCCGCAGCGACACTTGCAGTTGACCTTGCCCTGCCTGTTGAGGGTGCAGCAACGCATCTGCAGTCCATGGCGGAGCGCGATGAGATATGGGCGCGCAAGCTGTTCGAGCAGGCTGTTGGCGGATTCTACGAAGTGGTGCTGGCGGCGACCGACTGGCGCGTTAGGCACGGCACGCACCTCGGTTGGCAGGCTTCGGCGCAGACTGCAGGCGTCGAAGCGATCCTGCCGTCAATGCGCACAGATATCATCCTCGAGAACTTGCAGGTTGCCCGCCGCATAATCGTCGACACCAAGTTCACATCGATTCTCACCAAAGGTTGGCATCGGGAGGAATCGCTGCGCAGTGGATACCTGTATCAGATGTACGCCTATGTGCGATCACAGGAGGACGGCGGCGATCCCCTCGCTGAGCATGTCGATGGCCTGTTGCTTCATCCAGCGATTGGAACGTCCATCGACGAATGCGTCGTCATTCAGGGGCACGCAATCCGCTTTGCGACCGTCGATCTTGCAGCGCCAGCCGCGGAGTTTCGTGGGCAACTTCTGCGCTTGCTTGTGCCTTCGGTGATGCTGGAGCTGCCAGCAAGCATGACGACGTGACCGATTGCGACTGGATCAATCGTTTTGGTACACCGCAAGAAAGCTGGCGGCATGCGCTGTGGGCAGGAAGACGTCCGCGAGCCATGATGGCGTCTCTTTGAATCCGACTTCGGCCCTCAGATCACTCGCCGCCTTTCGCCAGTCCCGCTCACTTGTGTGACGCCGCGCATCCGGGTCGTTGAAAAAGCACACGTTCACCAGGTACGACTCAACACCGTGGCGCCGAAGAAAGGCCGCGTGTGCGATTCGATTGGCGTACTGATAGAGGGAGCCCATCCAAAGCTCAGTATCCGGAACTCCGAGCTCTGCGCCAGTTTCCTTTAGCGCGTTTCTGATCCGCGCTCGCGCGTCGTTGACATCACTCGCCTTGCATCCTCCACCGCGCACTTCGCGCGGATAGTTCTTGGCTTCAACGAGCACGACAGTCGGAGCGCTTGCTCCTTCGACCACGGCGAGACCGTCCCAACGCGGACCGCTTGATGGCCAGAATGCTTTCAGATCATGGGTGAGCCTGGTAAGGCCAAGTGCTTCCAGAAAGGCACGATCTTTGAACTCGCGAAACTTCGTTTTTCTAACCGGCGATTTCCAGCGGAGCTCACCCACAATGCCAGTCGCTCCCCGAATGGCCGCATCAAGTTCAGCACGATGCCGGTCGACGTAGAGCTGAATCTGAAGCTGACTTCCTGCCAATGCGCGACCGTGGTCGTCCGTACGCTTCCGCTTCGTCGGCGTGTTCATCATCCCTCCATGGTTCAGGTACGCCCATTCTTGTCGCGAAGGCACACGCAGCCGCTGTGACTGAACGTACCATCCGGCCGACCATTGAGGCGCACCCATGCAGAGAGCGCGGCTCGACTGTCTGCGCAAACTTTGCGATACGCATGTTCGGTATACGCGCCATCGGCAGCGCCCAACGGGAAACTCCTGCAACCGGCGCGATGCAGCACCATGTAGTTCGAGCGGAACGTCTTCGCGACGTTGAGCAAATAGCCGTTTGGATGCGCAGCGCACCAAGCGTGGAAACGCTGGTCTGACTCCGGTAAGAAGTAAACACCTGCACTGGTCATTGACCCTCCCAATCACCTCAGTAGCCAGCGCATCTGAGCTGCCTTCTCTGGCGGAATCCTGGCGACTTGCGGTAGCGACGGCGTGCCGTTCGCGTTCCGTTCCGCCTAATGCCACGTCAACGAAATGCCGATCTGATTGAAGTTCGCGCCTTCACCATCAAATGTGCCACCGACACCATTCAGGAACGGCGTGATGCTGAAGTTGTTGCCAACGCGCCAATCGTAGCCAAGTCCAAAGAGTGCCGACGCTCCCTCTTCGGAGACACTGAAGTTGCCAGAGCCCAGCTCGAGCTGTCCGATGCCCAGCCCCGCCTGCAGGAAGAAACCGCC
>JBGTOG010000124.1:0-26858 GCA_041742675.1 Gemmatimonadaceae bacterium
GCTGCACGCGCGCCGTCTCGCGGGACGCCACGTGCGCAAGCGCGAAGCGGCGGACAAGCTCTTTCAGGAGATTGGTCCGGCCTTCGCCACACGCAACGGCGGCTACACGCGCATTCTCAAGACCGGACACCGCAAGGGTGATGGTGCTGAGATGGCGCGTATCGAGCTCATTCTTAACTGAGGGCCGACATCATGGCCATCAATCGCAGCCGCTGCTGGACCTGCAACAAGGGCGTCGCCCATGGCAACAGTGTCTCGCACGCCAACAACAAGACGCGTCGTGTCTGGAAGCCGAATCTCCAGGTGATGCGCGTGCAGCATGAAGGCGCCATCATCAAGGTGAAGGTCTGCACGCGATGCATGGCGGCCGGCAAGGCCGTGCGTGCACCGCGCGGCCAGGTTGCCGTCGCCTGAGACTTGCTCGCGCGTAACGCGCCGGCCCGTCCTGGGTATGGTGCGCACGTGTGACGGCGGGGGGCTCGATCATCGGGCTCCCCGTTGTTGTGTATCCAACCGTGAAGTGTGCGGGTTGATTTGTACACGCCTGAACACTTTCCCTCGTAATCCATCGCCATGCCAACTGCGCTAATCACCGGAATCACCGGACAGGACGGCTCGTACCTCGCAGAACTGCTGCTCGCCAAGGGCTACCGCGTATGTGGTATTGTGCGCCGCTCGTCAACGACGCCGTACGAGCGCATCGCGCATCTCATCGATGACATCGAACTGCTGTCCGCGGACCTGCTCGACCAGACGTCGCTCGTTGACGCGGTCGACGCCGTAAAGCCGGATGAGATTTACAATCTGGCCGCGCAAAGTTTCGTGCAAACGTCATGGACACAACCGGTGCTCACCGGTGAGTTCACGGCACTCGGCGTGACACGCGCGCTTGAAGCGATGCGCAAGGCGGCGCCTAAGTCGCGTTTTTATCAGGCGTCCTCGAGTGAGCAGTTTGGCAAGGTGGTGGAAACACCGCAGACTGAGAATACGCCGTTTTATCCGCGCTCTCCGTACGGCGTGGCCAAGGTGTACGGCCACTGGATCACCGTGAACTATCGCGAGAGTTTTGATCTGTACGCGGTGTCAGGCATTCTGTTCAACCACGAGTCGCCGCGGCGTGGCCTTGAGTTTGTCACGCGCAAGATCTCGGACGGTGTCGCGCGCATCAAGCATGGTCTGGCGACGGAGCTGCGGCTTGGCAATCTTGACGCACGTCGTGATTGGGGGTTCGCCGGTGACTATGTCGATGCCATGTGGCGCATGCTGCAGTCCGACACACCCGATGACTATGTGATCGGGACCGGACACACGTGGTCGGTGGAAGAGTTCTGCGCCGCAGCGTTCAGCGCCGTTGATCTCGATTGGCGCGAATACGTGAAGAAGGACGAGAAGTTTTTCCGTCCGGCAGAAGTGGATCTACTGGTGGCCGACCCCGCGAAGGCCAAGGCGCAGCTCGACTGGTCGCCAACGATGTCGTTCGACAATCTGGTACGCACGATGGTTGAAGCGGACATGGACCGTTGGACGACTCGGCGCAGCTGAGCCACGCCGGACCCGATGACGCCGCGGCCGAACGTCGCGGCAGTCGCGCGTTGGTCACTGGTGGCGCCGGATTTGTCGGTGGATATCTGTTGCGCGCGCTGCTTCAGCAGGGATGGCACGTCACGGCAACGGCGCTTGCGCAGCCTGCGGATCCGGTGCATCCCGACGTAGCGTGGTGTGTGGGAGACCTGCGTGATCCGGAGCATGTGGAGCAGGCCGTGCAGCTCGCGCAGCCAGACGCGGTCGTGCACCTGGCAGCGATTTCACACCTGCCGACGGCTGCAAAGGATCCGGCCGCCGCGTGGGACGTGAATGTGACGGCATCGGTGCGCCTGCTCGACGTATTGGCTCGCGCACACACGGCAGGGACGCTGGCTCCGCGTGTACTGATCATTGGCAGTGCCGAGCAGTACGGCCGACATGATCTTCACGGTGCTCGCCTCACCGAATTGCACGCCCTCGAGCCGCGCACCGTCTACGCCGCCACCAAGGTGGCGCAGGAGCACGCGGCGCTGCAAACCTGGCGAGCGACCGGCCTGCCGGTGATGGTTGCGCGCGCCTTCAACCACAGTGGCCCCGGGCAGGAAGCACGTTTTCTGCTGCCGGCGCTGGCGGCCCGTGCGCTGTCGCTCCGAGACCAACCGCCGACCGTCCCGCTCGTGTTGGGCAATACCACCCCGATTCGCGATTTTCTGCATGTAAGCGACGTCGTGGCTGCCTATATTGCACTGTTACGGCACGGCACACCGGGACTGGCGTACAACGTCGCGAGCGGTGTGGGTCGTTCGGTGCGGGACGTGGCCGAGCGTATCCTCGCACGTGTCGGCCGACCACCTGTGCTGCGTGAGGATCCGTCGCTGGTGCGCCCGGTTGATGTGCCTTCGCTGGTAGGTGACCCCACTCGCTTGCAGGCGGCCACTGGTTGGCAGCCGCAACGTTCCTTTGACGATCTTCTGGACGACCTTCTGCATGCCACGACGCACTGACCTGCACCGGATTCTGGTGATCGGCTCCGGCCCGATCGTAATCGGCCAGGGCGCGGAGTTCGACTATTCCGGCACGCAAGCGCTCAAGGCGCTGCGTGAGGAAGGATTTGAAGTCGTGCTCGTGAACTCGAATCCGGCCACGATCATGACGGACGCCGAGTTCGCGGATCGCACCTACATCGAACCGGTGACACCGGAGTTCGTGGAGAAAGTCATCGCGCGCGAACGACCCGATGCCGTGCTACC
Source organism: Gemmatimonadaceae bacterium (assembly GCA_041742675.1). Taxonomy (GTDB): domain Bacteria; phylum Gemmatimonadota; class Gemmatimonadetes; order Gemmatimonadales; family Gemmatimonadaceae; genus JAABRT01. Next base: position 2,775 of record JBGTOG010000124.1, read on the forward strand.
GACGATGGGTGGACAGACCGCGCTGAACGTGGCACTCGCCCTGTACGATTCCGGCGTGCTTGAGCGCTATGGAGTGGAGTTGATCGGTGCGAACTCGCGCGCGATTCGTGTGGCGGAGGATCGCAAGCTGTTTGCCGAGGCCATGACGCGCATCGGCTTGCGCTCGCCCGAGGGGCGTACGATCACCAACTTCGATGACGCGCTGGTGGCCGTGGAGGAGTTCGGGTTCCCCTCTATCATTCGTCCGTCCTTCACGCTGGGCGGATCTGGTGGCGGCATTGCGTACAATCGTGAAGAGTTCGAGAGCATCGTGCGACGCGGCCTTGATCTGTCGCCGGTGGGTTCGGTGCTCGTGGAACGCTCGCTGCTTGGCTGGAAGGAGTACGAGCTTGAGGTCATGCGCGACTGTGCCGACAACGTGGTGATCGTGTGTTCGATTGAGAACTTCGATCCCATGGGTGTGCACACGGGTGACTCCATGACGGTGGCACCGGCCATGACGCTGACTGATCGCGAGTATCAGGACATGCGTGACGCGGCGATGAAGATTATTCGCGAGATTGGTGTGGAAGCGGGAGGGTGCAACATCCAGTTTGCGGTGAACCCGGCTGACGGTCAGCTGATCGTGATCGAAATGAATCCGCGCGTGTCGCGATCATCGGCGCTGGCATCCAAAGCAACGGGCTTTCCGATTGCGCGCATTGGTGCGAAGCTGGCTGTTGGCTATACGCTGGATGAAATCCCGAACGACATCACGAAGACCACGCCGGCATCGTTTGAACCGGTGCTGGACTACGTCGTGGTCAAGTGTCCACGGTTTGCGTTTGAGAAGTTTGCCGCGGCCGATCCAACGCTCACCACGCAGATGAAGTCGGTCGGTGAATCGATGGCGATGGGGCGCACGTTCAAGGAGGCCTTTCAGAAGGCGCTGCGCGCGCTGGAAACGGGGCGACCGGGTTGGGAGGCGGCCGAGCGGCTGATCGACGATCGCTTGCGTGACGACTCGCTGGAGTCGCTGCGTCGCGCGCTGCGCACACCAACGCCGGAACGGGTGTTTCAGGTGAAGCGGGCGATGCGCGCGGGTCTTGACGTTGCCGAGGTGGCGGAGCTTACCGGAATCGATCCGTGGTTTCTGTCGCAGCTTGAAGAGTTGTTGGAGGCCGAAGATGCGTATCAGGCGCTTGATACGGCGGCGCTCGACGCGGACGCGGTGCGCCGCATGAAGCGCTTTGGCTTCTCGGACCGGCAGATGGCGGGGCTGCGCGGTGAGACGGAAGATGCGGCACGCGCGCGACGTTGGTCGCTGGGCGTTCGCCCGTCGTACCGCATGGTGGACACCTGCGCGGGCGAGTTTCCGTCCACCACGCCGTATCTGTACTCGTGCTACGACGAAGGGGATGAAGCACCGGCGACGGATCGTCGCAAGGTCGTGATCCTGGGTTCCGGTCCCAATCGCATCGGACAGGGTGTGGAGTTCGACTACTGCTGTGTGCGCGCGGTGATCGCGCTGCGTGAGCAGGGGTATGAAACGATCATGATCAACTCCAACCCGGAAACGGTCTCTACAGATTTTGATATTTCAGACAAGCTGTTCTTTGAACCGCTGACGCTGGAAGACGTGCTCGAAGTGGTAATGCGTGAACAGCCCGAAGGCGTGATCGTGCAGCTTGGCGGGCAAACGCCGCTCAAGCTCACGCGTGGTCTCGAGGCGGCCGGCGTGCGCATTCTCGGCACGTCGCCCGACGCGATCGATATCGCGGAAGATCGTCGCCGTTTCGAGAAGATCGCGCGGGAACTTGGTGTGGCGCAGCCGCCCAATGGCACGGCTACATCGGTGGACGAGGCGGTGGAGATTGCCAATCGCATCGGTTATCCCGTTTTGGTGCGGCCGTCGTACGTACTGGGTGGACGTGCGATGGAAATCGTGTATGACGACGTCTCGCTGCGCGACTACTTCGATCGTGCGGCGCGCGTGAGTGAAGACCGTCCGGTACTCGTGGACTGTTTTCTTGAAGACGCGTTTGAAGCGGACGTTGATGTGCTCTGCGATGGCACCGATGTCGTGATTGGTGCCGCGATGGAGCATATCGAGGAAGCCGGGATTCACTCCGGCGATTCCGCCTGTGTATTGCCGCCGTATCTGATTCCGGCGCACGCGGTGGAGACGATGAAGCAGCACGCCATCGCACTGGCCAAGGCGCTGGGTGTCGTGGGACTCATGAACGCGCAGTTCGCGTACAAGGACGGTGTGGTGTACGTGATTGAGGTGAATCCGCGTGCCAGCCGCACCGTACCGTTTGTGTCCAAGGCCATTGGTGTGCCGCTGGCCTCTGTCGCCGCTCGGCTCATGCTTGGCGAGACGCTGGAGCAGATCGGTTTCACCAAAGAAATCGTGCCGCCGTTTGTGAGCGTGAAGGAAGCGGTGTTTCCGTTCAGCAAGTTTCGCGAAGCCGATCCGGTGTTGGGTCCGGAGATGCGTTCCACAGGCGAGGTCATGGGCATTGACCATGACTTTGGTACGGCGTTCCTCAAGTCGCAGTTGGCGGCCGACAACGCGTTGCCGTCGGAAGGGGCGGTGTTCATCACGGTGAACGACAGCGACAAGCCTGCCGCAGCGGTGCTGGCCGCGCGGCTGCACGAGCTGGGTTTTCGGTTGTACGCTACGTCCGGTACAGCCACGTTCCTCGAAGCGCAGCAGGTGCCGGTGTCGCGCGTGCTCAAGGTGAATGAGGGCCGGCCGCACGGCGTCGATCTCATTCTCAACGGCGAAGTGCATCTGCTGGTGAACACGCCACTCGGCAAGCATGCGCAGCAGGATGACGAAAAGTTGCGCATGGCGGCGTTGGCCAACCGCGTGCCGTACACCACCACGCTCACCGCGGCGAACGCGGCCTGTGATGCAATCGCTGCGCGTCGCTCGCACGATCCGGAGGTGCGCTCATTGCAGGAGTGGCACGCGATGCTGCACGAGGGCGAAGCGCCAGGCGTCGTCACGCTTCCGTCTGCAGGCGTGACCGCGTGAGCACTCGCGCCAGTTCAGGTCCAGCCCGTGCGCCGTCGGAGACGGTGATCAAGAGTGCCAATCCCGAACTGGTGGGGACACCGGGAGCCGGGCATGTGTCGCGTGGTGCGACACTTGGTGCTGGTGCACTCGTGCATGAATCGGCGTACATCGATGATGGTGCGTCGATCGGTGCCGATTCGCGTGTCTGGCACTTTTCGCATGTCATGGCGGGTGCGGTGGTGGGCGAGCGGTGTTCGCTGGGACAGAATGTCGTGGTGATGCCCGGTGTGACGATGGGCAACAACTGCAAGATCCAGAACAACGTGTCGCTGTACGAAGGGGTCACGCTTGGTGATGATGTGTTCTGTGGTCCGTCCATTGTGTTCACCAACGTGATCAATCCACGCAGTGCGGTCTCACGCAAAGATGAGTATCAGGTGACGCCGGTTGGGCGCGGGGCAACGATCGGTGCCAATGCGACGATCGTATGCGGCGTGTCGCTTGGTGCGTATGCGTTTGTCGGGGCTGGCGCGGTGGTGACGCATGACGTCGCCCCGTATGCGCTGGTGGCCGGTGTTCCAGCCGCGCGCATTGGCTGGATGTCGGAAGCGGGACATCGGCTGGAGTCCGTGCGGGTGGAGGGCGAACACACGGAGGTGCTGCGCTGCACGGGCACGGGCGCGCTGTACCGCCGTGAGGGGGAACAGGTGCAGCCGGAGCCGGGGGGGGGCGCGTGAGTTCGCCGCACACGCTGGGTCCGGTGCGATTGGCACTGGTCGGATGTGGCCGCATCAGCCGCAATCACTTTGACGCCATTGCGCGCATTGACGGACTGGAGTTGGCCGCGGTGTGCGACCATGTCGCTGAGCGCGCGCAGCTGGCTGGCGACGCGCAGGGCGTGCCGTGGTTTGAGCAGCTCGAGCAGATGCTCGCCGAGGCGCCCTGTGACGCCGTGGTGATTGCGACGCCATCAGGATTGCACCCGCAGCACGGTATCCTGGCGGCGCGCGCCGGCAAGCATGTGATCACCGAGAAGCCGATGGCGATCACCTTGCAGGCCGCGGACGCGCTGGTGCAGGCGTGCGATGAGGCCGGTGTGCGGCTATTCGTGGTCAAGCAGAATCGTCTCAATCCGCCGGTGCAGCTGCTCAAGCGCGCGTTGGACAAGGGACGCTTCGGGCGGCTGTACATGGCCAACTGCACGGTGCGCTGGACGCGTCCGCAGGAGTACTACGATCAGGCGCCGTGGCGCGGTACGTGGGAGTTTGACGGCGGTGCCTTCATGAATCAGGCGTCACACTACGTCGACCTGGTGCAATGGCTGGTGGGGCCGGTGGAAAGTGTGATCGCGAAAACTGCGACGTTGGCGCGACGGATCGAAGCCGAGGACACCGGCGCGGCGATTCTGCGCTTTCGCAGCGGCGCGCTGGGTGTGCTCGAGGTGACGATGCTCACGTATCCGCGCAATCTCGAAGGCTCCATCACGCTGCTCGGCGAGAAGGGCAGCGTGCGTATTGGCGGCACGGCCGTCAATCGCGTGGAGCACTGGGACTTTGCGGACTACGATGACGACGACAAACTCGTGGATACCTCGGCGGCCAACCCGCCCACGGTGTACGGGTTTGGACACGAAGGATATTACCGCAACGTGCTGGCCGTGTTGCGCGGTGAAGCGCAGCCCGACACCGATGGACGTAGCGGCCGCAAGTCGCTTGAACTCATTCTGGGCATTTACGAGTCCGCGCGAACCGGGCGCGAAGTTCCGCTGCCGCTGCGTAGCGGTGCGAGCTGACCCAACCAATACATCTCTGACGAACCGCAATGGCTGTTCCATTACTTGACCTGAAGGCACAACACGCCACGATCCGCGATGAGGTCGTGGCGGCCGCGATGCAGGTGATCGATGCACAAGCGTTCATTCTGGGCGATCCTGTCGCCGAGTTGGAATGCGATATCGCGGGGCTGTCGAACACACGATTTGCCGTGGGCTGTGCCAACGGCACGGATGCGTTGCTGCTCGCACTGCGAGCGCTCGACGTGGGTCGTGATGATGAGGTGGTGACCACGCCGTTCACGTTCTTTGCGACGGCCGGTGCGGTGCATAACGTTGGCGCGCGACCGGTCTTCGTGGATATTTCGCCTACGACATTCAACATCAGTCCGGACGCGGTGCGATCCGCAGTCACGGCCAATACCAGGGCAGTGATCGCCGTCGATCTGTTCGGTCAGATGGCCCCCATGGAAGCCATTCGTGATGCCGCGGGTTCGGTGCCGGTGATCGAGGATGCGGCGCAGAGCATCGGGGCGCGCCGGCGCATCGGCGACGGCTGGGTGATGGCTGGTGAAGCCGCTACCATCGGAACGTTCAGTTTCTTTCCCTCAAAGAATCTGGGCGGTTGGGGCGATGGTGGCATGGTCGTGATGCAGGATGAAGCGCTGTTCGAAACCGTGGCCAAACTGCGCACGCACGGCAGCCGTCGCACGTACTTTCACGAGCTCGTGGGTTACAATAGTCGGCTTGACGCGCTGCAGGCCGCCGTGTTGAAAGCCAAATTGCCCCATCTGGCGGGATGGAGCGCGCGGCGTCGTGAAAACGCGTCGTTCTACGATGCGGCGTTTGCTGACATTACCGAGATCGTCACGCCCGTGATCGATCCGCGCAACGAGTCGATCTTCAACCAGTACACGATTCGCGTGCCGCAGCGCGATGCGCTGCAGGCGCACCTCAAGTCGGCCGGGATCGGCACGTCGGTGTACTACCCGTTGCCCTTGCATCTGCAGCCGTGCTTCGCCTACCTCGGATACGAAGCAGGGCAGTGCCCGGAGTCCGAACGTGCTGCGGGTGAGGTGCTGTCGTTGCCGATTTATCCTGAACTCACGCGCGCGCAGCTGGAAGAAGTGGCGGCGGCCGTCTGTGCCTTTTTCGGGCGCTGAGCGCTCACTCCCCGGAGACTATTGCATGCAGGACACACTGCTCGCGAAAATTGAGGATCGTTCGGCGATCGTCGGCGTGATCGGCCTTGGCTATGTTGGCTTGCCGTTGGCGATGGAGTTCGCACGTGCGGGATTTCGCGTGATCGGCTATGACGTCAGTGAGCGTGTGGTCAACACGCTGATGGGCGGCGCGTCACACATCCAGGATGTCAAATCCGATGAGGTGGCGAAGGCCGTGGCCGACGGATCGTTTGTCGCCACGATGGTGGAGTCGCGGCTCGCGGAATGTGACGCCATCTCCATCGCCGTTCCCACGCCGCTCTCCAAGACCCGCGATCCCGACATGGCGTTTGTTCTGGCCGCCGCCGACGCCGTGCAGCGCCACGCGCATCCGGGGTTGCTGGTGGTGCTGGAGAGCACGACGTATCCCGGTACCACACGCGAACTGTTGCAACCGCGCATGGAAGCGGCCGGTTTGCGTGTGGGGACCGATGTGTTCCTCGCGTTCAGCCCCGAGCGCGTGGATCCGGGAAACCCGGTGTATCAGACGCACAATACACCCAAGGTGGTGGGCGGCATCACGCCGGGCTGTGTCGCCACGGCCAGCGCGTTGTACGCCACGTGTATTGAAACGGTCGTGCCAGTCTCATCACCCGAGGCAGCGGAGTTGGTCAAGCTGCTCGAAAACACCTTCCGTGCCGTGAACATCGGTCTGGTGAACGAAATCGCGATTGTATGTGACAAACTGGGTGTCAACGTGTGGGAAGTGATCGATGCGGCGGCGACGAAGCCCTTTGGCTTCATGAAGTTTACGCCGGGCCCGGGCATCGGTGGCCACTGCATTCCGCTTGACCCGCACTATCTCGCCTGGAAAATGCGCACGCTGAATTACAAAACGCGCTTCATCGATCTGGCGAGTGAAATCAACTCGCAGATGCCCGATTACGTGGTCGAGAAAGTCTCGCGAGCGCTGAATGACGAGTCCAAGTCCGTGCGCGGAAGCCGGATTCTCGTGCTCGGCGTTGCGTACAAGCGCGACATCGACGACGTCCGCGAGAGTCCGGCCCTCGACATTATCCGGCTGCTCGAAGAGCGTGGTGCGCACGTGGAGTTCCACGATCCGTTCGTCAGCGAGATTCGGGAAGACGATCACATCCGTCGAACGGTTGATCTGTCGGTTGAGACGCTGCGCTGGGCCGATGCGTGTGTCGTGGTCACCGATCACAAGCAGACGCCGTGGCAGCACGTTGTCGATCACGCGGGGCTCGTGGTGGATACGCGCAATGTCTGTGCGACGCTCACGCCCGGCAGGGCTCGCATCGTGGCGTTGGCGTCAGGGCACGCCGCGTGAACTCTGGTACACGCTGGACCCGGACCTTGGTGCTGAGTGTGGTGTTGCTCACCGCAACTGCGGCGTGCAGCCGTGGATTCAGGCCGCAGGATTTCGCCAATCCTGAGGCGCTCTTTCGCGGTTCCATGCAAGAGTATCAGCGCGGCAAGATGGGCGATGCGATCCTTGGCTTTGAGCGACTGACGCTCGACCTGTCATCACGCGATTCGCTGTTGCTTCCCACGTACTACTTTCTCGGTCTCGCGCATGAAAAACGACGCGAGTACCTGCTTGCTGCCCAGGCATTCTCACGGCTCACCGATGCATTCCCCAACGATACGCTGACGCCACGCGCCATTCTGGGCGAAGGACGAGCGTACCAAAGCTTGTGGCGTCGTTACGATCTGGATGCAGACTACGGCATCAAGGCCCTTGGCACCTTTCGCGTGTTGTTGACGGCGTTCCCCGATGGAGCGGAAGCTGCCGACGCCACCGCGAGGATTGCGCAGCTTGAAGATCGCCTGGCACGAAAAGACTACGAGACGGGCGTGCACTACCTCAAGACGCGCAAAGCGTACGATTCCGCGATCATCTACTTCCAGGACGTGATCGAGACGTACCCGTCCACGCCCACGGCGCTCATGGCGTGGGTTGGTCTGGCCGATGCGTACAAGAAACTCAAGTACACTGAGGAGCTGCAGGAAACGTGCGATGAGATGCGCCTGCGCTATGGCGCGGCGAACCCCCGTGTGCGCGAGATCTGTGGCGCCACGCCGGTGGTGGCCGACACTCTGTCGGCCGGCGGCGACGCCGTGTCGCGTCCCGGCTGACCGTTGACGACCGCTCGCTTCCACGCTGCCCGCCAGTGATGAACGATCCGGTTCAGCGCATCGGCGTCTTTGGCGGCAGTTTTGACCCGCCGCATGTGGGACATCTACTGTCGGCGCATGACGTGTGCGAGCAGTTGGCGCTGGACCGGCTGATGATTGTGCCGGCGGCCACGCAGCCGCTCAAGGGCGACGTGGAGACGCCGGCGGCTTCCCGACTGGCGATGGCGGAGGCGTGCTTCGCCGGATTGCCGCAGGTGGAGGTCGATCCCGTCGAAATCGAGCGAGGCGGGTTATCATTCATGGTTGATACGATGGAGCACTATGTCGGGCGATGGCCCGACGCAGCGCTCTTTCTGGTGTTGGGGGCGGATGCGGCCGTGTCGCTGGATCGCTGGCGTGACCCGGAACGATTGCTGCGCATGGCGCAACTGGTCGTGCTGGATCGCGTAGGGACTGACAGCGACGCGCCGTGGTCGTCGTGGAGCGGGATTCGCCCGCCGCTGCGGTTGTCGCAGCGCAGGGTCGATGTCTCGTCTTCAGAAATCCGGGCGCGAGTGGCGTCCGGACGTTCCCTTTCCGGTTTTGTGCCCGAGTCGGTGACCGCGTATATCGCGGCGCGCGGACTCTACCTCTCGAGGACTGCATGCTGAAGGGTTTGATCAATCGCGTGTTTGGCACGCGACATGAGCGTGAACAGAAGCGAGTGCAACCGATCATCGCCGAGATCCATGAGATTGAGGAGCGGTTGCGCTCGCTATCGGATGCCGAGTTGCAAGGGCAAACCGCAACGTTCCGCACACGCCTGGCCGAGCGGACCGCTGATCTTGAACGGCAGATCACTGAACTAAAAGAAGAGAAGAAATCCGCCGCCGATGCTGAGGAGCGGGAACGCATTGATGACCTGCTCGGCGGTGCCGATGGCCGAGGTGGGTTGGAGGGCGATCTGCGGCAGACGATTGCCGACGCGCTTGATGAGTTTCTCCCCGAGGCATTCGCCACGGTGCGCGAGGCCTGTCGGCGACTCGTCGGCACCGTAGTACCGGTCACGGGTCAGGAAATCACGTGGGACATGGTGCCCTACGACGTGCAGCTGGTGGGTGGCATTCAGCTGCACCTCGGCCGCATTGCCGAGATGGCCACGGGTGAAGGCAAGACACTCGTGGCGACGCTGCCCGTGTACCTGAATGCGCTGCCGGCACGCGGCGTGCATCTGGTGACGGTGAATACGTACCTCGCGCGCCGCGACTCGCAGTGGATGGGGTTCCTGTATCAGTGGCTTGGGCTCTCGGTCGCGTGTCTTGACGATACGGAACCGGGCTCGGCGCAGCGCCGGGCCGCGTATGCGTCGGACATCACGTACGGCACCAACAATGAGTTCGGCTTCGACTATTTGCGCGACAACATGGTGGTGAGCACCGAGCAGCGTGTGCAGCGCCCGCACGTGTTCGCCATCATCGACGAAGTGGACTCCATTCTGATCGACGAGGCACGCACACCGCTGATCATCTCCGGCCCGGTGGGCAACGAAGGTGATGTGCAGTATGCGCAGTTCAATGCGTCAGTTGGACGCCTGGTCAAGCGGCAGACGGACATTGCCAACCAGCTCGTGGCCGATGGCGAGCGAGCGCTGGAGCAGGGCGATACGTCCGCTGCCGGCATGTCGCTGTACAAGGCGCGACAGGGTGCACCCAAGAACAAGCGCCTGCAAAAGGTGCTCAATGAAACCGGCGTCAAGCAGCTTGTGCAAAAGATGGAGCTTGAGCACATCGCCGACCGCAAGCTGCCCATGTCACGCCGTCAGTTTCCGGACATCGAGCAGGAGTTGCTGTACGTGCTCGACGAAAAGGGGCACACGGTGCATCTGACCGACGGCGGTGTGGACTTTATGTCGCCCGATGATCACGATGCGATGGTGCTCCCCGATATCTCGATCGAGATTCACCGACTGGAGCGAGACATCGACCTCGAGCCGGCAGAACGTCTGGCGCAACGACAGGCGATTGAGACGGAGTATTCGCTCAAGAGTCAGAAGCTCAACATCATTCACCAGTTGCTTCGGGCGCACGCGCTGTACGAGCGCGATGTGAACTACGTGGTGCAGGAAGGGCAGGTGCTCATCGTTGATGAGTTCACCGGCCGCACCATGCCGGGCCGTCGGTGGTCGGAAGGGTTGCACCAGGCCGTGGAAGCCAAGGAAGGTGTGCAGGTGAAGGGCGAAACGCAGACGCTCGCCACCATCACGATTCAGAACTACTTCCGCATGTATGAAAAGCTGGCCGGCATGACCGGTACAGCCGAAACCGAAGAAGGCGAGTTCCATCAGATTTACGGACTCGAGGTCTCGGTGATCCCGACCAACCGTCCGATCATTCGCGATGATCGTGACGACTGGGTGTACAAGACGCGTCGTGAGAAGTACAACGCCATTGTCGAAGAAACGCGGCGCCTGCATGCGCTCGGTTTCCCCGTGCTGGTGGGTACGGCGAGCGTGGAAGCGTCGGAGACGCTGGCGCGAATGTTTGCGCGTGCGGGGCTCAAGCACAACGTGCTCAACGCCACGTACCATCAGCGTGAAGCCGAGATCGTGGCACTGGCCGGCCATCCAGGTGCCGTTACGATTGCGACCAACATGGCCGGCCGCGGTACCGACATCAAACTCGCTGGCGATGTGCGCGATGAGAAGCCGAGTGTGATGAAGGACCCCGACGGAAAGGATGTCGAGGTGACCGAAATCGGCGGCCTGCACATCATCGGCTCGGAGCGCCACGAATCGCGGCGCATTGACCGGCAGCTGCGTGGTCGTGCAGGGCGACAGGGCGATCCGGGATCGTCGCAGTTCTTCCTGTCGCTCGAAGATGATTTGATGCGTCTCTTCGGCACGGACCGTATTGCCAAGCTGATGGATCGCATGGGTGCGCAGGAAGGCGAGGTGCTCACGCACCCGATCATCACGCGCTCCATCGAACAGGCGCAGAAGCGCGTGGAGTTGCAGAACTTCCAGTCGCGCAAGCGTTTGCTCGATTATGACGATGTCATGAATCAGCAGCGCGAGGTGATTTACTCACAGCGTGCGTTTGCGCTGGAAGGTGGCGAAGAGCTCAAGGGCGAAGCGCGCAAGTTCATGGAGCGCGCCGTGCGGCGGCGTGTGGAAACGGCGCTCGCAATTTACGATTCGCCCGAACAGTGGGATTTTGGTCTGCTGCAGCAGGACTTGCTGATGCACTACATGCTCACGGTCCCGGTGTTTGAAGCCACGCCACACCCCACGACGCTCGTCGAAGCGCAGGAAGCGGCGGTGCACGCCGTGCTCGAAGCGTTTGACCGCAAGATCGAACAGCTGGACTCGGTGAAGGATCAGGAGGGCAGCGGTTTTGGCAATCGCCTGCTCGCGCTGGTCACGCTAAACGTGATCGACGAGAAGTGGAAAGACCATTTGTACGATCTCGATCAGTTGCGCGCCAGCATTCATTATCGGTCGTGGGGACAGAAGGATCCGCTCATCGAGTACAAGCACGAGGCTTTCTCGATGTTCGAGGATCTCATGCAGGATCTGTCCCATACCTTTACGGAGCGTTTCCTCAAGGCGCAGCTGGTATTTGAGCAGCCGGCGGCGCCGGCTCCATTGCCGGTGCGAGCGCCGGAAGCGAAGCCAACGAAGCGCTTCAATGCGATGGGAATGCTGGAGGATGTGCCGGCGGAGGACGCAACAACCGCGTCGTCGGAGGCTGCTGCATCACAGGCGAAGAGCGCACCGACTGGTGTCGATCCGGCAGCGGGTGGTGTCACTGCGAATCGCGCGGTGGAAGCACCCGTGTCCACGCCGCGTGTGGTTGGCGCGGGCAATGTGCGGTCGCTCGATGCCGCGCAGAATGTCGGTGGTGCGGTGGACTACAGCAACGTCGGTCGCAACGATCCCTGTCCGTGCGGCAGTGGCAAGAAGTTCAAGAAGTGCCATGGGGTGACGGCGTAATCTCGCCGTCATCGCCCAGCAGGTCGTAGCACAGCTGCGCGAGCTCGTCCGATGTTGCTGGCTTGGCCAGCACACGCCGAATCCCGGCCGACCGCAGCACGTCGGCCGGGATTTCGTCGATATAGCCGGTCAGCAGTACGATCGGCAGCGTCGGCTGCAACTGCGTGATCGCATGCGCGAGCTGCAGGCCATTCATGCCCGGCATGGTATAGTCGGTCACCAGCAAACGATAGCGTTCGGGGTGTTCCCGCACGAGTTGCAGTGCATCGGCAGGCGAGTGCACGCCGGTGACTTGGTAGCCGTGCAGGCGCAGACGCCGTTCGCCAAGCGTCACCAGTGCCGACTCGTCGTCGACGTACAAGATGTGCTCTCCTGTGCCGGGTGGTGGAGCGGGCGTCGCGCTTGCAGGGGTACTGAACTCCTCGCTCGGAATGATTGGAAACAGACATCGCACTTCCGTACCTTCCCCAGGCGTGCTCGTGATCTGCAGCGATCCTCCGTGCTCCTGCATGATACCGTGCACCACGGAGAGTCCGAGCCCAGTCCCTTGACCAGCTGGCTTGGTCGTGAAGAACGGTTCCGTCGCGCGCGAAAGGATGGCCCCGTCCATGCCTGAGCCCGAATCCCGCACCCTGAGCATCGTATACCAGCCTTCGTGCAGCGAGGGATTGGCGCGCACAAAGTGATCGTGCGCGTACAGGCGATCCAGCGCGATTTCGAGATCGCCTCCGTTGGGCATCGCTTGCGTCGCGTTGGTGGCCAGATGCATGATCACCTGGTGCACCGAGGTCGAGTCGGCCATCACGCGAGGCAGGTCGGTGGGAATGCTGACTTCGAGATGGATGGTGGCGGGGATTGTGGCGCGCAGCAGATGCTGCACTTCTCGCACCACGCTGCCCAGTTGTACCGGCACGCGCAGCGCTTCTCTCCGTTGGCTGAACGTCAGGATGTTCCGCACCAATCGTCGCCCGCGCTGCGCCGCGGTGAGAATCTCCTGCACGTCAGCCTTGATATCCGGCTGTGTCTCCACAGCGCGCTCGATGAGTTCGGCATAGCCGACGATCGCGCCCAGCAGATTGTTGAAGTCGTGTGCGATACCGCCGGCAAGCGTGCCCACCGCTTCCATCTTCTGTGCCTGACGCAGCTGCTCGGCGATGGCTCGCTGTTCTTCCTCCGCACGTATGCGCGCGGAGATGTCCACAACCGAGCCAATCACAAAGAGTCCTTCTTCGGTGGCGACCGGCGTGAGACCCACTTCGACCGGTACCTCGGTGCCGTCTTTACGTCGCCCACGCAGGTCGCGGCCGGCACCCATGGCTCGCACGCGAGGGTCGGCGCGAAATCCCTTGCGGTAGGCTGGGTGCTGCTTGTGGTAGCGCGTCGGGATGAGTTGCTCGATGAGTTGTCCGAGCAGTTCTTCCCGGGAGTAGCCGAACAGGCGTTCCACCTCCCGGTTGACGAGCACGATGCGTCCTGTGGCATCGGTCATGAGCAGACCGCTCGGCGCCGATTCGACGGCGGCTCGCAGGCGGGTTTCTATTGTGCGGTCGCGCGAATCAGTCACGATATCTCCCGCATCGGGAAGGTCAGGCCATCACCGCGTTGCAACATGGGCACCAGAGGCGCGTCGCACCAGAGTGTCGGCGCGACTGGCGCGCGTCTCTCCCTTGCGAAATCAGCCGTTTGCTGATGATTTCCACAGGGTGCGCCATTCAGTGCGGCGCTTGATCCATGTCTCCCACAACACATCCCATGCGCGTGATGCTGTCGGTACTGCTGGTCGCCGGTGTGGCGCCGGCTGCTGTGACTCTGCCGCGCACCGCGATGGTGTGCGGCGATGTGATGCAGAGCACGCCCCTGCGCGATGCGCCCGTTTCCGTTCGCTCGCTCGTCGCGGCGCCCGCTGATTCGTCGTTGATTGCGCTGTTCGAATCTGGCCAGGCGTTTCCCGAGTTTCTGGAGGCCACGCGCCGTCGTCGGGAGGGTTGGCACCGCATCAGCGATAGCGTGTCAATTGCCGACTCGACCGTCGTGCGGGCGCGTGCTGTGCCGGGGACCTGGCGGCTGCTGGTAGTTGCGGTTGATGCGTGTGGTGATTCCATGCAGCAGGTGCCGTACGTCGCCAGGCTGGCAGCGCTGGTGGAGAGTTTGTCCGTACGCATCGTGTTGCCCGCCGATGGTGCGACGGTGCAGGGCTCACACCGCGCGCTTGACGGACGCCGCGCGACGCCGACGTACGTCCTGCTCGACCAATCCGGACGCGATGTCGGGTGCATCGTGGAGTTGCCGCGGGCGATCCGGGAGTGGACGCACGCCCAACGCGATTCGCTGTCGAGTGACGCGCTGCACGAGTACAGGGCGGACTGGTACACTGCTGACCGGGGGGCGTCGATCGCGGCGGAGATTGTGGAGCTCATGGAACGTGCGCACGCCGGTGAGCCGGTGTGCGAGCGAGGTGGGGTTGCATCGTGAGGGCCGGATCGGCAATCGATTGATGGCGTGGTTCGGCCGGACGCAGGGCACAATGCAGGACCCTTGTCCGGAGACCTGCTATCGTGATGATCGTTGCATCTGCCCCCCCCGCCCGCGCGTCTTCAGCTTCCCAACACGGCACTGCCGGCTCCGGTGATGCGTTTACCCCCGGTAGCCGGGAGGGGGCACGCTCACTAAGTATTCGAGAGTTGCCTCACACGGAGCGTCCGCGCGAGCGGATGCGATCGTTGGGGGCGCAGGCGCTGAGTACTACCGAACTGGTTGCCGTGCTCATCGGCTCCGGGGGCGTGTCAGGCTCTTCGCTCGACTGCGCTCGGCGGCTGCTTGAGGTGGCGCGTGGTTCGCTTGGGCGGCTGGCGGGTACTCCAGTAGCCACGCTGACTCGGGTGCCTGGTGTAGGAGCGGCGCGCGCGCTAGCCGTGCACGCGGCGTTGGAACTCGGTCGTCGAATGGCGTCAGAGACTCGAGCGGTCGGCGCGCCAGTTCGCTCGCCGCGAGATGTGGTGGCGGTCTTCGCGCCACGTATGCAGGACTTACCGGTAGAGGAGTTCCACGTGGCGATTCTCGATGCGCAACACCGACTGGAACGGGACGTGCTGATCACGCGCGGACTGCTCGATACGTCGCTGGTGCATCCTCGCGAAGTCTTTCGCGAGGCCATCGCAGAGTGCGCGGCCGCCATTATCCTCGTGCACAATCATCCCAGCGGCGACCCCACGCCGTCGGCGCCGGATCGCACGATTACGCAGCAGCTCGTCGCCGCTGGCCGACTGCTGGACATACCGGTGCACGACCACGTCATCATCGGTCGCGGACGCTATGTGAGCATGGCGGAAGCGGGGCTTCTGTGAACCCGGTCACTACGCCTGCCGTTTCCCCGGAGCCACCTGGAGCGGCGGTGCCGGACACGACGGCGAATGGCAGTGGTGTGGAGACCGTGCCGGCTCGGCTGCACGAGGTCATTCCGGGCTTTGTGCCGCGCGTTGACGGGGACTACGACCGTCTTGACGCCGAACTGCTCATCCGGGCGTACCGGTTCACGGAGCGCGCGCATGCGGGCCAGGTGCGCCATTCCGGTGAGCCGTACGTCACGCACTGCATTGAAGTCGCACGCATTCTGGCTGACTTGCAGCTCGATTCCGCAACCGTGGCCTGCGGTCTGCTGCACGATGTCGTTGAAGACACCGACATCACGGTGGCCGATATCGAACGCGAGTTTGGTGAGGAAGTCGCGCGCATCGTTGATGGCCTGACCAAGATTGCCAACCTGCCGCTCACCTCGCGTGAGGACCGGCAGGTTGAGAATTATCGCAAGCTGCTGCTGTCGATTGCAAAAGACGCGCGCGTGATCCTGATCAAGTTGGCCGATCGGCTGCACAACATGCGTACGCTGGACTGGCTGGCGCCCGAAAAGCGACGACGCATTGCGCAGGAAACACGGGACCTGTACGCGCCGCTCGCGCACCGCTTTGGGATGGCGAAGGTGCGCTGGGAGCTGGAGGACCTCGCGTTCAAGCATGTGGAGCCGGAGGCGTACCGCACGCTGGCCAAAATGGTGGCCGCCAAACGTGGCGAGCGCGAAGCGCTGATCGCGCAGATGAGCGAGCCGCTGCTCCGCCGACTGACCGAAGCCGGCATTGTGGATGTCGATGTTGGCGGTCGCCCCAAGCATCTCTGGTCGATCTACAAGAAGATGCAGCAGCGGGAGCGACCCTACGAAGACATTTACGATCTGCTGGCGATTCGTGTCATCGTGCCGAATGTCATCGAGTGTTATCACGCGCTGGGTGTGATTCACGACGGGTGGACGCCGGTGCAGGAGCGCATCAAGGACTACATCGCGCAGCCCAAGTCGAACGGCTATCAGTCGCTGCACACCACCGTGTTTGGTCCGGGACGGCAGCTTTTCGAGATTCAGATTCGCACGCGCGATATGCATCGCACCGCGGAGTTTGGTATCGCCGCGCACTGGCTGTACAAGGAGCAGGTGTCCGGATCGGATGAACTGGATCGACACTTGTCGTGGTTCCGACAGGTGCTGGAACTGCAGATGGACGCCGAGACGCCAGGCGAGTTTCTGGAGTTCCTGAAGCTCGACTTGTATCAGGATGAAATTTTTGTCTTCACGCCCACCGGCGATGTGATTCAGCTGCCCAAGGGCGCCACGCCGCTCGACTTTGCGTATGCGGTACACACGCAGGTCGGATCGCACACGGCCGGGGCGAAAGTGAACGGGCGCATTGCGCCGCTCTCGCGTGAGCTCAAGAACTCGGAGACGGTGGAGATTCTCACCAATCCGAACGCGCGGCCGAGTCGCGATTGGCTGGCGCATGTGCGAACCGGACGCGCGCGGCACAAGATCCGGCAGTGGTTGCGTCACGAGGAGCAAACGTCCGCGGTGCGACTGGGGCGCGACATTCTGGACCGCGAAGTGAAACGCCGACGGTTGCCCAAGGCAGATGATGCCGCACTGCTGGCTGCATCGCGCGTGCTCAAGCTCAAGGACGCGTCGCACGTGATTGCCTCAATCGGGCAGGGCGATGTGCATGTCATGCAGGTGCTCAAGATTTTGCACCCGCAACTTGAAACAGCGCCGGAGCCCGCGGAAAAAACCGGCACAATCGAACGGCTCGTCGACCGCGTGCGCGGCACGTCGCGCGGCGTGCGCATCCAGGGCGCGGACGGTTTGCTCGTGCGCTACGCGCAGTGCTGTCAGCCGGTGCCGGGTGACACGGTGGTGGGCTACGTGACGCGCGGTCGCGGTGTGAGCATCCACCGCGGTGACTGTCCCAATCTGCTGCTGCTGGTGAACGAACCGGAACGCCGACTGGAAATCGATTGGCAGGAAGCCGCCGGCGAGCGGTTTACGGTGCGACTGGCGCTTGAGGGCACGGATCGCCGCGGGTTGTATGCCGACGTTGCGGCAGCGGTAAGCGCCACTGGCACGGACATTCGCTCGCTCGAATTGCGCACTACAGATGGGCGCGTCACGGGCGCGGCGCTGGTGGAGGTGGAGAACCTCGCGCATCTTGAGAAGATCATGAAGGCGATGCGTCGCGTAAAAGGCGTGAGCAGCGTGGCCCGCCGCGAGCGGCTCACCGAAGAGCACTAGCGGCCCCGAGTCGCCATGGATTGGGGCGATTGACCCGAAGGCACGCCGAAGACTAGATTTCAGTGATGTCTGATCTCATGCGCGGCGGCGCGCACATGCCGGGCGCTGGTGCGGCGGCGATTCCGTTCACGTTGCAGTCGCCCTTCGAACCCGCTGGCGACCAGCCACGTGCGATTGCCGAGTTGACGGCAGCACTTCGGCGCGGCGATCGCCACCAGACGCTGCTCGGTGTCACGGGCTCCGGCAAGACCATGACCATCGCCAATGTCATTGCGGATTGGCAGCGTCCCGTGCTGGTGCTGTCGCACAACAAAACGCTGGCAGCGCAGCTGTATGGTGAGCTCAAGCAGTTTTTCCCGTCCAATGCCGTCGAGTATTTCGTCTCGTACTACGACTACTACCAGCCCGAAGCGTACGTCCCCACCAGCGATACGTATATCGAGAAGGATGCCTCGATCAACGAAGACATTGATCGCTTGCGGCTGCGTGCCACATCCAGCCTGATGGAGCGCGATGATGTGGTGATCGTGTCCACGGTGAGTGCGATTTACGGTCTTGGTGATCCGGTGTCGTATCGCGAGCGCATGATGAGTGTGCAGCGCGGCGAGAACAAGGGCCGTGATGACATTCTGCGCGCGCTCGTGAGCATTCAGTATTTGCGCAACGATGTGGCGTTTGAACGCGGCACCTTTCGCGTGCGCGGCGATACGGTGGAAATCTTTCCCGCGTACGAAGAGCAGGGGCTGCGACTGGAACTCTGGGGCGACGAGATCGAACGCATCAGCAAGATCGATCCGGTGACGGGTGATACCATTGCGGTGCTCGAGCGGGCGGCCATTTATCCGGCCAAACACTTCATCACGACACGACCCACGCTCGAGCGTGCGGTGGGCGCAATTCGTGACGAACTGTCGTCGCGACTGGCCGAGTTGCGCATGGCGGGCAAACTGCTCGAGGCGCAGCGGTTGGAACAGCGCACGAACTTTGATATCGAGATGATGCTGGAGGTCGGCACGTGCGCGGGTATCGAGAACTATTCGCGTCATCTGAGCGGGCGCGTGGCGGGTGAGCGTCCGGCCTGTCTGTTCGACTATTTCCCGGATGATTTTCTCGTCGTGGTTGATGAATCGCACGTCACGCTGCCGCAGGTGCGTGCGATGTACAACGGTGACCGCGCTCGCAAGCTCACGCTGGTGGAGTACGGGTTTCGTTTGCCGAGTGCTCTCGACAATCGGCCACTCGTGTTTGACGAGTTTCTGCAGCTGGTGCCGCGGCTGATCAGTGTGTCGGCCACGCCGGGTGAGGTGGAGCTCGGGCTGTCGGAAGGCGTGGTGGTGGAGCAGGTGATTCGCCCCACAGCGTTGCTCGATCCCATCATCGAAATCCGGCCGGTGAAGGGGCAGGTGGACGATCTGCTGCACGAGATTCACCTGCGTGAACGCAAGGGTGAACGTGTGCTGGTCACGGTGCTGACCAAGCGCATGGCCGAAGATCTCACGGATTATCTGCAGCAGGTGGGAGTGCGCGTGCGCTATATGCACTCGGATATCGATACGATCGAGCGCATGGAGATTGTGCGTGGACTGCGTCTCGGAGACTTTGATGTGCTGGTGGGCATCAACCTGCTGCGCGAAGGGCTCGACATGCCCGAAGTCTCGCTGGTGGCGGTGCTTGATGCCGATCAGGAAGGATTCCTGCGCAGCGATCGATCGTTGGTGCAGACCGTCGGTCGGGCGGCGCGCAACGTGAACGGTCGGGCCATTCTGTATGCCGACCGTGTCACCGGTTCCATGCAGCGCGCGATAGACGAAACCGATCGTCGCCGCGCGATCCAGGCCGCACACAACGAAGCACACGGCATTACACCGCGTGGTGTGATCAAGAGCGTCAGCGAAGTGCATCTGATCACTCGAGTGGCCGATGCGCGCGAGCCGAAGGAGGGCAAGGGTGGCAAGCACGCCAGTCAGGCCATCAGCACACCGGGCGGCACGCGCACGCGAGAGGAGTTGGAGGCCTGGGTCGTCGAACTCGAAGCTGCGATGAAGGAGGCCGCCATCGCGCTCGACTTTGAAACAGCCGCTCGACTGCGCGATGAACTGTTTGATGTGCGCACCATGCTGGACGGCAAGGGCGACGGTTCGCGTGCACGTTCGGGAAGTGGACGCGGTGGCGCGCGCGGCGGCCGTGGGCGCGGCGGACGCGGCGGACGTCGCTAGTGGCCATTCGTTGAGATGCCGGATCAACCGGCGGTGCCACAGCCCACGCACGATCCGCTTACGCTCGACGAGTCCAACGCGTGGGGACGAGCGTTCGGGGCGGCCCTCGCCCCGGGCAGTGTTGTCGCATTGCACGGCGAACTCGGCGCCGGCAAGACCACGCTTGTGCGCGCGATCTGCGAGGGGCTGGGTGTGTCTGACCCGGATGCGGTGACGAGTCCGACCTTTGCGTTGTTGCACGAATATGACGTGGCGGATGGTGTGGTGGTACATGCCGACCTGTATCGTCTCAAGTCGTCGGGTGAGCTGGCGCAGTTCGGTTGGGATGAGTTGCTGGCGCGTGCGCGCGCAACGCTGGTGGAGTGGCCGGAGCGTGCCACGGAGTGGATGCCCGATGCAACGCTTCATGTGCAGCTGCAGCATGTGCCGAATCAACCCAACGTGCGAAGGATTCGTGTGATCGAATAGGCGCGCGGCATCGGCGATTGCGTGACGCGCAACGATGGCGCGTCGTTTACGTGATGTGACCGTCTCGCTCAACTCGATTCCGCGCCTTTCGCACGGGCCAACGCCGCCGCCGGCCACGTTCGCAGCGGCTGGCAAACGCGGCGCCGCGGTCCGATTGTCCGAGGTGCTGTCCGCGCTCACCTTCGCGCTCGATCTCACCGAGGGACAGCGCCCCGGCCACACGCTGCGCACGTGCATGCTGGCCATGCGCCTGGGCAACGCCGTGGGCCTGTCTCCCGCCGATCTTGAAGCGCTGTACTATGCCGCGCTGCTCAAGGACGCCGGCTGTTCGAGCAATGCGGCGCGCATGGCGGCGCTTTTCGGATCCGACGATCAGGACGTCAAGCGCAACATGCGCTTCGTGGACTGGCAGGATCGCTGGCAACTGGCGATGCGCACGGCGCAGAACTGTGGCGTTGGACGTTCGCCGCTGGCGCGTCTGCGCCACTTCCTGATGATCGCGCGCACGCCGGACATGACGCGCGACATCATTCAGGCGCGTTGTGAACGCGGTGCCGCGATCGCTGCGCAGCTTGGATTTCCGCGCGGGTCGTCAGAAGCGATTGCGTACCTTGACGAGCAGTGGTGCGGTCTTGGTCACCCCATGGGCATTGCGGGAAACGAGATTCCCGTGCTCTCGCGCATTCTGCTGATCACGCAAACGCTTGAAGCATTCGTGACGGAGAACGGGTTGGAGGCCGGCATGCGCATGGTACGCGCACGCCGTGGACGCTGGTTCGATCCGCAGCTGG
Organism: Gemmatimonadaceae bacterium; assembly: GCA_041742675.1. Lineage (GTDB taxonomy): Bacteria > Gemmatimonadota > Gemmatimonadetes > Gemmatimonadales > Gemmatimonadaceae > JAABRT01. The sequence goes on from JBGTOG010000124.1 coordinate 23,923, forward strand.
CTGACACGGTGCTTTCCTGGAAGCGCGATGCAGCGCTCTGGCAAGCGCTGGCTGATGGCGACAGGCTTGAAGCGGCCGTGATTGCGCTTGAGCCCACCTCGGTGCCGACAATGGCCACCGACGATCGGCTCGACGCGATCGCGCACGGTTTTGCCGCGGTCATTGACGCGAAATCACCCTTTACAGGGACGCACTCCACCAACGTGGCTCGCTACGCCGCCGCGATCGCCAGCGCCACGGGCGGTTCGCCGCCGCATGTGCGTGATGTGTTGCGCGCCGGACTGCTGCACGACCTGGGAAAGCTGGGCATTTCCAATCGCATCCTCGACAAGCCCGGCAAACTCAGTGATCAGGAGCGCGAGACGATCAAGCAGCATCCCAAGTGGACGTGGGAAATCCTGCGCCATGTGCCGGCGTTTGCGCCCGTTGCCGCGTCGGCGTCACTGCATCACGAACGTCTCGATGGGCGCGGCTATCCGTGGGGGCTCAGTGCGCAGGTGCTCGATCAAACCGCACGCCTGCTGTCGCTTGCTGATGTATACGAAGCGCTTACTGCCGATCGCCCCTACCGAGCAGGCATGCCGGTCGACAAAGTGCTTGGCATCATGGCCAGCGATGTCGGGGCGGCCTTTGACCGGGAGCTCTTCGACGCCGCGGAGTCGCTCGCCCGCGATGGCACGTTTGCAGCGATCGCCAGGACCAGCGCGGATCCGATGATCGCTGTTCCGGGATTCAGCCTTGAGCCGATTCGACTGACGGCCTGACGCGCCGCCGCGTCGGTCTGTGCCAGCAGGGCACTCGTGCAAATCGCGCTGCCCTTGTGTCTGATGCGCGCGCAGGAGAACATGCGGCATGTCCACGCCATCGCTGACTGCCGTGCCCCCTGGCTTGCATCTGATCGTTGAGGCGTCGTCGAGCGCGGGTTCGATGGCGCTCATTGCAGGTGGTGTGGCAAGTGATGACGCCGCGCCGCCACTGAATGCGCAACACGTCGCACATGTGGCGATCCCCATGGGCAGCGGCCGCGACGACCTGCTGACGCCAGCGCTGGTGCCGCTGCTTGAGCACGCGGGGCATACGATGCGTGACCTCGCGGGCCTCGTGTGCGGCGCCGGACCCGGCAGTTTCACATCGCTGCGCATTGCGGCAGCGTTTGCCAAGGGGCTGGCCTTCGGGCTCGACATTCCGTTGTACGCGATGACCTCGCTCGTGTTGGTCTCCGATCGCGATGATCACATGTTGTCGCCAGGCGCCTACTGCATCGTCGCCGACGCGCTGCGCGAGGAGTGCTACGCGCAGTGTGTCGATGTTGATGCCCACGGACACGCCATGATCACTGCGGAGCCGGTACGCGTGCACACGCGCGACGTGGCATCCTACGCCGGAGAACGCATGGTTGTGCGCGCTGACGCGAACACCGCCATGCACCCGCGTGCGACGATGGCGCGGTGGATCGCACCCTGGAGTGCGTTTGGTCCGGTGAATGTTGATGCGTGGGAGCCGGCCTACGGTCGGCTCGCCGAAGCACAGGTGAAGTGGGAAGCGGCACACGGCCGCGCGCTGGGATAGCGCTGTCGCCGGCGCAGGCAGTGCTGCGATTAGCCAGTGCACGCGATGCATCGGCGATGGCGCGCATCGAAGCGGAGTCGTTTTCCGATCCGTGGCCTGCTTCCGCGTTTCGTGATCTGCTGAGTGCGCCGGCCGCGCGCCTCACGGTGGCCGACGTGGCCGGTGCTGTGATCGGGTACACGGTGGTGATGGCGGCCGCGGACGAAGCGGAGCTGGCGAACATTGCCGTGCAGCAAGACGCGAGGGGCCATGGCTACGGACGCCTGCTGCTGGAAGCCGCGCTCGCCGCCGCGCGCGACGATGGCGTACGTGCGATGTTTCTTGAGGTCCGCGAATCGAACGCAGCGGCGCGGGCGCTCTACTCGGCGCTGGGATTCGCCGAGGTGGGGCGGCGAAAACGCTATTACGTGCGGCCGGCAGAAGATGCGCTGATCATGGTGTGGAGGACGGTCGAGGTCGCAGGGCGATGATCGCTCTGCGGCCGCGCCGCGGTCATCGGTCGGAAATGTCGCGGCTCGCTCGTCGCTCCGCCGTCGAGGCAGCAATGCCATGATGTGGCCTGTCGGAGAATGGTGATAGGTTTCTGAAGCAGCGTGGTAGCATAGGTGCGCCAACCACAGTTCACTCGTTTGCCAGGAGGCACCGTGAGTCGCAGTCTGAATAAGGCCACCCTGATCGGAAACGTCGGGTCCGATCCGGAAGTCCGCAGCACGTCCAACGGTGGACGGGTTGCCACGTTCTCGGTGGCCACGAGCAACATCTGGAACGATGCGTCCGGTACGAAGCAGGAGAAAACCGAATGGCATCGGTGCGTCGCCTGGAATCAGGGCAAGCAGACGCTGGCCGATGTCGTCGAGCGTTACGTCAAGAAGGGCGAGAAGGTGTTCGTCGAAGGCGAGATCCAGTATCGCCAGTGGCAGGACAAGGACGGGCAAACGCGCTACACCACCGAGATCAAGGTGCGTGAGCTCATCCTGCTGGGCGGACGCAGCGGCGGTAGCGATGACGACGCGCCGCGTCGTAGCAGCGCACCGGCCGCGAAGGCGGGAAGCAAGGCCGGAGCGGGCGCCGCAAGCGACGACTTCGCTGATTTCCCGGGCGCGTTGCAGGACGAAGACGACGATCTGCCGTTCTAGGTCGCCGATTGCTGCGACGTTGTGGCGGGGACGGTCGTTGGCGTGACGCAGCGTGCCACTTCGGTGACGCAGCTGGCGTGACGGCCGCCCCTGCATCGGCGTCCCTCTCGATGAGGGCGTGTAACCGGTAGCCAGCATCGGCATACCGACCCGCTCTCGCGTTCTCACCGCCCAGAGAGGTTTGTGTCATGTTGCCTGCCCGTCCCCATCGCTCAGCGATTCGTGCCCGAG
>JBGTOG010000130.1:0-8291 GCA_041742675.1 Gemmatimonadaceae bacterium
ATCCGCTGGTCGACGAGCCGTAAGCCGTGACCCCCTGACCTCCCCATCGTCGCAAGAGTGAAGGCCTCGCTGTCGTTCACTCTCGCACACCATGTCGTCACCAGAATCCCGCACCCGCTCGCGTCGCGCCACCTCGGCGAATGACCGCACCCGCCGATCGCCCTGGTGCCTTCTGGTGAGTCCACAGCGAACGGGACCGATGCGCTACTGGCCTGGGTGTGCCGTGCTGGCTGCGCTGGTGATGGCGAGCACAATCGCCTGGCAGCTCCTGAGCAGCGGCACCGCGACGCCGCCGCTGGTTGGTTACTCGGAGGTCGCTGGCGCCATTGCCAACGGCACCGTGACATCGCTGGAGGTGAGTGAAAACGGACGCCGCCTCACCGCGACACTGGCGCCCGGCGCCGAACTGTCGAATGCGCCAGGCGCAACGATGGTCATCACGCATGTGCCAAGCGCGATCGCGTTGGCAGATCTTGAACGCTGGAGCAGCGCAGGCATTGCGGCATCAGTACGCCCGGCTGGCCTGCTGTCGTCCGCGCGCGTCTCGAACGTGCTCACCCCGATGATCATGCTGCTCGTTGTTGGCGGCGCACTGCTTGGCTGGCAGCGTCGCACACGTGGCGGAAAGTTCGTGGTGACCCCGCCGGCTCGTCATCTGACATTGGCTGACGTCGGCGGTGCACGCGAAGCACGGGCTGATCTGCAGGATGTGATCGCGTTTCTGCGTTCACCGGAAAAGTTTGATGCCATCGGCGCGCGATGCCCCAAGGGCGTGCTGCTCGTGGGCCCGCCAGGTACAGGCAAGACGCTGCTCGCTCGCGCGGTTGCTGGCGAGGCTGGTGTGCCCGTCATCATTGCCGCCGGCTCCGACTTCAACGAGATGTACGTCGGCGTAGGCGCAAGCCGCGTGCGAGAGCTGGCGCGTCGTGCGCGTGAAAGCGCACCGTGCATTGTGTTCATTGACGAGTTCGAGTCACTCGGCGGACGCCGCGGTCGATCGAACCGCAGCGGCGAAGAAGAGAACACCTTGAACTCGTTGCTCGTCGAAATGGACGGCATGGCGGGCAATGAAGGCGTGGTATGGATGGCCGCCACCAACCGTGAAGACATGCTCGATCCGGCAGTGCGTCGTCCCGGTCGATTTGATCGTGTGGTTGAAGTGCCGCTGCCCACGCTGTCAGACCGCCTCGAAATCCTGCGCATTCATGCGGGACGCACTCCACTTGGCCCTGACGTTGACCTGGAGGTCATGGCCCGCCTCACACCGGGCCACTCCGGAGCCGAGCTGGCCAACTTGTTGAACGAAGCGGCGCTGATTGCCGTGCAGGCGGGAGGCGCGACAATCACCGCCGCGCACATCGATCAGGCGCGCGACAGGATTTTGCTCGGTCGTGTGCGCGCCGGTGTAGTGATCTCAGCCGATGAGCGTCGCCTGATCGCGCTGCACGAAGCGGGTCATGCGCTGGTGGGCATCATCGCGTGCCCTGAAGACAAGCTGCACAAGGTGACCATTCAGGCGCGCGGACGTTCACTCGGCGCGGCGCACTTTTCCCCCGAAGCCGACAAGCATCTGTACTCGCGACGCTATCTGGAAGGCGTCATTGCAAAAGCACTCGGTGGTCGCGCGGCGGAGCTGATTTTCCTGGGCGCGGATCGTGTGACCTCAGGCGCTGGCAGCGATCTGATTCAGGCGACGAGCGTGGCGCGCCGCATGGTGGGTGAGTTCGGCATGAGCGAACGTGTGGGACTGGTGAGTGCGGATCCGGCAGCAAATGGCGGCGCGCCGAGTGCGCAGTTGCAGTCACGCATTGACGAAGCGGTGGCCGAGTTGGTGCAGGTGCAGGCACAGCGCGCGGAAGCATTGGTGACGCAGCATCGGGACGCGGTGGAAGCGATTGCGAATGCACTGCTCGAGCACGAAGTGCTGGATGCGGCTGATGTGATGGCGATAGCGGAGGACCACGGTGCGATTGGCGAACGGGTGCCGATCGCAGCATGATTCCACCATGCCAACTCCCGACTGCACCCTGACTGTTCGCCGTATGTCGATTGCCGTCCTTACGTTAGTCATAGCGTGTGGCGCTCCCGCCGCTGACACACCGACTTCCGCATGGGACGCCGATGCGAAGAGTGAACTGCTGGATCGCGTCGCCGCAGACCAGTCCGCCCGTGAGCAGCTCATTGCGGGGATGCGCGGCGGCATTACACCAGATTCCGCCGCGCTTTCCAAACTCGCCGCCGTAGACTCGGCGAACACGGAGTGGCTGGCGAGCATGGTGGAGCAGCACGGTTGGCCCGACAGTGCCGTTGTGGGCGCAGACGGCGCAAGCGCTGCATTCCTGCTGGTCCAACACGCGGACGCCGACACCGCGTTCCAAGCGAGTGTGTTGCGGGCGCTCGAAGCCGCGCACAGGCGCGGAGTAGCAGAGGGCCAGCACGTCGCACTGTTGAGCGACCGACTCGCCAAAGCGCGCGGCGAGCCGCAGCTCTACGGCACGCAGGCGGACCTGCAAAACGGCCGTTTTGTCCTGTGGACCGTGCGTGATTCCGCCGGTCTTCACGCCCGACGCGAGACGATGGGGCTGCCGCCGCTTGACGTGTACCTACGCATGATGGACTCGATGTATCTCGGCACGCCAACGCCGTAGCGCAACGCCACCACCTCACCGCGACGCCGACGGATCCGAATGCGGCTCAAACGCGCGGCACGGCCCAAGAATCGTCATCGCCAAAATCGCCCGCCGCGCATCGTCTGCATTGAGCAGCGGTTCGCGATCGCTCGCACGACCAGCACGACTCGTGTCCATCCGATCGAGCGCCGTCATCCCCGCTGATGCCTTGCGCGCCGATTGCACGCGCACCGGCGCAGCCCGCACCGGCGCGACGCGTGGTGCAGACGCACGCTGTGGTGCGGACGCACGCTGTGGTGCAGACGCACGCTGTGGAGCTGAACGTTCGGGCGCCGCACGTTCGAGCACCGCCGGCCGATCAAAGCTCTCGAGGTCGCGCGCTTCAACCGCGTATTCGTTTGACTCAGGCTCCGCCGAGCGATTCTTGGTCCTGTTCTTGATAACGCGTCCCACAGCTTCGAGCAGCGTGAACAGCACGAATAAACCAACAATGATCAGTTGCTGAAGATTGCCCTCGCCCATGGTCAGTTCACCGTCATGTCGTTGACTTGCGACCGGAGTCATCACCGGTGCGCGCAATCGCACCGCGCATATCGGTGTCGGCTTCCACGTTCTTCATACGGTAATAATCCATGATGCCGAGATTGCCGGAGCGGAACGCCTCGGCCAGCGCACGCGGCACCTCCGCTTCCGCTTCCACCACACGTGCCTTCATTTCCTGCTCGAGCGCCACCGCCATGGCGCGACGCTCCTCGGCCTTGGCCTGCGCGATCTGCTTGTCGGCGTTGGCCTGATCAATTTGCAACTTGGCGCCGATATTGTCGCCCACGTCAACATCAGCAATGTCGATGGACAAAATCTCGTACGCCGTACCGGCGTCGAGTCCCTTGCTGAGAATGTGCTTGGAGATGTAGTCAGGGTTCTCCAGCACATCCTTGTGTGACGACGCCGAGCCAATTGTGCTCACCATGCCCTCACCCACACGTGCGATGACCGTCTCTTCACCGGCACCACCAACGAGTCGATCGATGTTCGTGCGCACCGTCACGCGCGAAACCGCAATAAGCTGAATGCCATCCTTGGCAATCGCAGCAATGCGTGGTGTCTCGATGACTTTCGGAATGACCGACATTTTGACGGCGTCCACAATGTCGCGTCCCGCGAGATCAATCGCTGCGGCACGCTTGAAGCTGAGCGGGATGCTCGCCTTGTCTGCTGAAATAAGCGCGTTGACCACGCGCACCACGTTGCCACCGGCGAGATAGTGCGCCTCGAGATCGTTGACCGAAATCTCGAGTCCGGCCTTCACCGCGCTGATGCGCGCCGTAATCACCGTGCCCGGCGGGACTCGGCGCAGCCGCATCGCCACCAGTGTCATCAGACTCACCCGTGCGCCGGAGGCCCACGCCGCGATGAACAGGTTGAGTGGCACAAGGTACAGCACCGCCGCCGCGACGACGATCACCAGCAGCAGCAGGCCGAGCACTCCTTCCATTCCGTACAGCATCAGTTTGCCTCAGTCGTGATTGGGTGCCGGCGGACCACGACGCGATTGCCGTCTACGCGCGTGACAATGACTTCCGTCCCCGGGTCGATCAGTTCACCATCCGATACCACATCCACACGCGCCCCGCCAAAGTTGGCGATACCCGCCGGACGCAACTGCGTGATCGTCTTTCCGACCGCGCCCATCAGGTGATGATCGGCGTCGGGTGTGGACTCCCATCCATCATCCGCGTCCATGTCGGTTTCCAGCACCAGCCGTCGACCAAACGGCGTACGCGTCATGGTGCGCATGAGCACGAGTCCAAATCCAATTGCCATCAGTAGCGAAATAGCCACACGCGTGATGGCGTTGCCGATGATATCCATTGATGCTCCAGCTCCGAACATGCTCATGGTGACGCCCGCCAGCAGCGCGACAATGCCGGCCACGCCGGCGATGCCAAAGCCAGGAATGACCAACACTTCAACCGCGACGAGCACCACCCCCGCGAGCACCAGCAACAGTTCTTCGAACCCCGCCAGTTGCACAATCCAGTGTCCGCCGAGAAACAGCGCGAGGCTGGTGAGCCCCGCAATGCCAGGCACGCCAACACCCGGCGTGCGAATCTCAATCAGGATGCCAAGCATTCCTACCGACAAGAGAAGCGACGACACCACCGGGTTCGTTAACACACGCACGAAGGCCTCAGCCCAGTTCACTTCGGCCTGCTGCACGTCCGCATTGGCAAGATCAAGCTGTTCGAGCAGCGCCGCCAGTGTGGCAGCGCGGATCTGCGAGACATCGTTGGCCATCGCTTCTTCTGTGGTCAGCGTAAGCAGCTTTCCTTTTTCGATCAGCCCATCAATGCTCACGTCTGAGTCGACCATCGCTTCGGCGATCAGCGTTGGCCGACTGCGACTCTCTGCCGTCGCGCGAAACTCCTTGCGCACATAGGAAACAGTTTTTTCGTCGGTGGGCTTGGCGGCTTCACCAGGTGCGCCGCCTTGCACCGGCGTAGCGGCGCCGATCGTGGCGCCCTCAGTCATCGCGATGGTATTGGTGGCCAGCGCGATCAGTGCACCGGCCGAGATCGCGCGACGGTTGATGAACGCCACCGTTGGCACATTCGACGACAAGAGCGCGTCACGGACAAGGATCGCGGCGTCCACGCGACCACCAAACGTATTGATGTCCAATACCACGGTGTGCACACTGTCGCGTTCGGCATCGCGGAGCACGCGCTGTATAAACGGTGCGATGCCGAGATCGATGGTCCCGGAGATCGGGGCCACGACCACGACGGGACGGCGTGCCGATGCGTCACGCGTCGGAGCTGGTTGGGCTGCACCGAGTACCGCCATCGTGCCACCCGCCACCAGAAACATCACGCTGAGCGTCAGTCGCGTCCGCCAGATCATTGCATAGCCTTGAATAAATCGCCTCATACCTCATGCTGCCCCGCGGTGTCCGCCGGCGCAATGCCTTGCATACCTATATACCACCCCCACGTGAAGCGAAAGGTCGCGCACGGCGTCCAGTTCCACGTCTCGGCATGTCCGATCGGCAATGACCGACAATGCGAAACGCTGGCTGCTACGGCCAAGACGAACTCCACCGGCGAGGTCGAAATGCGGGCGAGGGTCATGAAGCATGCCATTGACGCGATCAGTGCGACGCTTGCTGGGGGCGATGTGATCGTGAGACACGCTCCGTTGCTTGCGTAGCTTCTCGTGCGCGGCTACCGTAGCCGCGTGCGTTCGCTGCGCGCAGGTGTGTCTGCGCTTCCGGTTCCTCCGTCCCCACCGCTGTTGCAGCCTGACCGTCGCCACGCCATTTCGCTGTTCACCCTGCTGCTGGCACTCGGCTGCGGGACCTCCGCATCCGATGTTTCCCCGCCCGGCTGGCGAGCGTTCGATGCACTGTCGGGAAGCGAGATATCCCGATCGGTTGCGGCCACTCGCACACAGTCCATTGTTGCAGCCGAGGCGGAGATTGTTTCGGTAGCGCTTGATGAACCAGACAAGCCCGCCGTGATGTCGGGTCGCGACGTGGATCGCGTTGCTTTGGTGATCACGTACGACATGACCACTGACGTCACAGTGGAAACGCGGGTGCGCGTATTGGATGGACGCGTCGAATCCTCGCGAGCGATCCCGGGTGTGCAGCCCGCATTGCGTTCCTCGGACTCGCAGCGCGCGCGCGACATTGTGAACAACGACGCCCGATGGATTGATGCGCTGCGGCGCCGGGGCATTACGAACCTGGACGACGTCGCGGCCGCGAGCTGGACGGCCGGATACTTCGGCGATGCTACGCAGAACGGTCGTCTGGTGCGCGTGATCCCATCGCTGCGGGAGTCCGCCGGAGATCCACACTATCTGCGGCCCATTGAAGGACTCTCGGCGCTGGTCAATCTTACCAGCGGACGTATTGAGTCGCTCAGCGACGATGGCGTAGTGCCGGTTTCCAGCACCAGACGCTTCCGCGAGCTTGCTGATGACGAGCCGTCACCGCGCAACGAGGTGGTGAGCAGCAGCATCGATATTGAAGGCTCACGTGTGCGATGGCGGAACTGGCAGATGCATGTCTCGCCAAATGCGCGCGAAGGTGTGGTGCTGCATCGGGTGTCGTTCATGCAGGAAGGACGCGAACGCTCCCTGCTCTACCGCGCAGCGGTCTCGGAGATGGTCGTGCCGTACGGTGATCCGGCGGCGGGGTGGTACGTGCGCAACCCGTTGGACGCCGGCGAACTTGGACTCGGCAAGTTTCCGCTGCCGCTCCGTGAAGGAGTCGACGTGCCGCATGGCGCACGGTTTCTCGCCGCGACGTTGGTGACCAACGATGGAACCCCGGTCGAGCGTGCACGCGCAATCGCCCTCTACGAGCGGGATGGCGGACTGGCGTGGCGCTTCCTGCAATCAGGACGACGATCCCGGCAGCTCGTGATTGAGTGGATCTCCACGGTTGGCAACTACGAGTATGGGTTTGCCTGGATCTTTCATGAGGATGGCGTGATCGAACAGCGCACCACGCTCACCGGCATCATGTCCGTGAAGGGTGCAACACGCGACACCGACGACATCGCCGTACACGGACAACGCATCAGCGATCACATCATCGCGCCGCATCACCAACACTTTTTTGCATTTCGTCTTGATGTGGATGTCGATGGTGAGGGAGCGCAGCACGTGCTTGAAGTCGACGGTGCGCCCTCGGTGGAGCATGATGTGCACGACACTCGCGCGGCCATGCACGCGCGCACGCTGCGGCTCGAGTCGGAGTTGGGTGCACGTCGCGCGGTGAATGGCGCGTTGTCTCGACGTTGGGTTGTGCAGAACAGCGGCGTGCGCAACGCCATTGGCGAACCGGTGGGATTGAGTTTGATGCCCGGCGAAAACGCGATGCCGCTCGCCGACAGTTCGGCGTGGATCAGCAGGCGCGCGGGCTTCATGAATGCGCAGCTGTGGGTGACGCCGTATCGGCGAGGCGAACTCTACGCGGCGGGCGACTATCCGAATCAGAGCCGAGGGGGCGATGGTCTGCCGGCGTTCACGCGTAGAGATGCACCGGTAGCGGATACGGATGTTGTGTTGTGGTACGTGATGGGCATAACGCACTTGCCGCGCACGGAAGATTGGCCCGTGATGCCATCGCATGTGGCCGGGTTCAAGCTCGTCCCAACGGGGTTTTTTGGGCAGAACCCGTTGGTGCGGGTGCACAACGCGCCGGACTGATGCGGTGGTGAGTACACGAGATTGCGTATGGTTGAGTCTGCCAGCGTTACAAATTCGACGTCTTGCGCAGCTCCGTGAGGAATCGTACTGTCGGCTCCTTCGTGTAGTGTGCGCCTACCTGAACTTTGTGGAGGATGACATGAAGAAGTTTGCTGCAGCGTTTGCCGTGATATTGCTGTCTGCCGGGCCGTTGATGGCGGGTGAAGTTCCCTCACCTCCGACCGTCCCCGTCCCCGAACCCGCCACCCTCGGCCTCATCGCCGGTGGTGCCGCGCTCCTTGGCCTCGTCGCCTGGCGTCGCCGCAAGGACCCCTGAGTCCGCGCCAATTGCCGCACGGACATTCCCGTGCGGCACAGCGAAGCGTGAGGTGATGATCGTTGGTTACGAAGTGGGGGGGGGGGGGCTTTGTAAGTCGACCGGAGGGGGGGGGGTCAGGACTT
>JBGTOG010000154.1:0-11427 GCA_041742675.1 Gemmatimonadaceae bacterium
CAGCACGTCACAGTTGTTCACCGTGCGCGGAGAACGATAGCGGGAAAGTTCCGGTGCGCGGCCTGCACGGCCTCAGCGGGGTGCGATCGTTCCCATCACACTCGCGACACCGAGCGCGATGAACACGCCGATGAGCACGTACGTGAGCATGCCGCTTGTTCCACCAACGCGGCGCAACAGCTGCAGCGAATCGCTTTGCGACATGGGCTGCATGCCTACCACGCGAATAGCCGTTCGGGCGCGTCGAAACAGAAACCAGTTGGCGACGCCGCCGGCGGCGATACGCGCCGAGATCTGCACGGCCAGAATCATCAGGAGTGCCTGTTGATTCTCCGGTTTCACCATGTCGTCGGGCGTGAGTGAGGTGGCGCTGGGCACGAGCCAATCAAGCAGTGCCCCCGGAACGAAAAAGAACGCCGCAAACCACAGGTACATCTTGCGATAGAGAAACCAGAACGGCATCGCGAGAAACGCTGACCAGTTCCAGGTGGGAACAAAGGATGGATCCTCGATGAAGACTGCCAGCTTCTTGCGATACGAGCGTTCCCACCGTGGACCGATGAACGCACCGAGCCGCTCCTCAAACTCGCTGGCGCCCGGCGCGCGCATTGCCGTCGGGGCGCTGTTCGGTGTTGACGCGGAGTCGTTCGGGTCGTTTGGCATCTTCTGATTCAGGGCGTGCGGGCAGACGGCTGCTGCTGCGTGAGACAATGCAGCGTTCCGAGTCCCCACACGAGGTCAACCGCGTGAATACCGATAACGCGTCGGGTGGGGAACAGCTCGGCAAGAATGTTGAGCGCCAAGCGGTCGTTCGGATCGTTGAACGTTGGTACCAGCACTACGCTATTGGCGATGTAAAAGTTTGCATAGCTCGCCGGCAATCGTTGTCCGTCCATCACAACGGCGCGGGGAAACGGCAGCGTGACCACGCGAACAGCTTCTCCGCGCGCGTCGCGAGCCTGTTGCAGCCGCTGCAGGTTATCGAGTGAACGGCGGTGGTTGTCGTCAGCCGGATCCTCTTCGTGCGCGAGCACGATCACGCCCGGCGCCACGAACCGCGCGATGTCGTCGATGTGACCGTGCGTGTCGTCACCAACGCAGCCTTCACCGAGCCAGATGGTGTGCGAGATGCCGAGTGTGGCCGCAAACACACGCTCGTAGTCGGATCGGCCGAGCCCCGGATTGCGCACCTGCACGTCGGAGAGCAACCACTCCTCGGTCACCAGCATCGTGCCGAGACCATCGGTTTCGATGCCGCCACCCTCGAGTACGAGCGGCGCGCCGGTATCCGGGCGCGTAGCCTGCACCAGCGGCAGCCCGCTCACCGTGTGCACGATCTCCGGGATACGACGGTCGTGCTCGTAGTTGTCGTACTTGGCCCAGGCGTTGAAGTCCCAGCGCATCAGCGACACCAATCCGAGCGGATCCTGCACGCCGGTGGGTCCGCTGTCACGCAGCCAGACGCGATCGGTGGGCGCGCGGTGCAACCGATACGCGTCCGACGGCACGGCGTGCATTTCGAGGCACGCCGCCGCGTCCTCGCGCACCACATCATCGTGGCAGACGATGTCCACGAGATCACTCCCCGCGAGTGCGCGAACAATCTCCGCGTACACCCACGGAATCGGCTCGAACTTGCCGGGCCAGTCAGGCTCATGGTGCGGCCAGGCAATCCACGTGGCGTCGTGGGGCTCCCACTCGGCGGGCATGCGCCAGATGCCGCGTGGATTCACGGTGTCAGGAGTTGGCAGCGACTCGATCGGTGACATGCGCGCGCTTACTCCCCGAGCCAGCGCTGCAGAATTGGGCCATACGCATCGATACGACGATCGCGAAGAAACGGCCAGTTGCGACGTGTGTCTTCAATCAGGTTGAGATCGCATTCCGCGATGAGCACCGCGGGATCGGTCCCCGCCTCAGCGAGATAGCGACCGAACGGATCCGCAATGAATGACTGCCCGAAGAACTCGATGCCATCCGTGCCAGCTTCCGCTTCAAATCCCACGCGGTTGGGCGAGGCAACAAAGACACCGTTTGCGATCGCGTGCGAGCGTTGCATCGTGCGCCACGCCTCGACTTGCGCGGTGCCAAACGTGGACTTCTCCGCCGGATGCCAGCCGATCGCGGTGGGATAGAACAGGATCTCCGCGCCGAGCAACGATGTGATGCGCGCGCCTTCCGGGTACCACTGGTCCCAGCAGATGAGCACGCCGATGTCAGCGTACTTCGTGCGCCACATGCGAAAACCGTTGATGCCCGGATGCGTATCGGTGCGCAGATCCGGCCCCACGTCGCCCGGTGCGAAATAGTACTTCTCCTCGAACAGCGGGTCGTGCGGGATGTGCATCTTGCGATACGTGCCAAGCAGCGCACCGTCGGCGTCGATAACGCAGGCGGAGTTGCGATAGAGTCCGGCCGCCTGTCGTTCGTAGATCGGCACGACAAGCACAACCGCCAGCTCCTTCGCGAGCGCCTGCAATGACTGCACGGTGTCGCCCGCGATCGGCTCGGCGAGATCAAAACGATCGAGCTTGAGCGACTTGCAGAAGTACGGCGCGATGAAGAGTTCCTGCAGCGCGATGATCTGCGCGCCGCGCGCGGCGGCTTCGCGAATGCGGGCAACGGTGCGCTCGAGATTGGCGGCACGATCGTCGGTCGCGGTCTCCTGAATGAGACCGACAGATACGGGGCGTCTGGTCATGTCGCGTGGGGCACGGGATGAAGCGGCGCGCGTACACGCGCGAGGACAATCCTGAAAGTTCGCCAAATGGCGACGCCGGGGGTAGGTCTGCTGCGTCGATCCGCAGTTCCGCTACGAACTACGCGGCTTTGACGCGCGCGTGCGAGACGGAGTTGCTGGTGCGGCGGGCGCATCGAGCAAGGGCGTGAGATAGCACCAGAGCACACGCCGGAGGTCATCGAGGATCGGCTTTTTCTCGGCGCTCGAGGCACGATCGCGCCTGGCCAGCAGCGACTGACCAATCGACGCCGAGACAAGCGCCGCACGGCGACGCTCGCGGGCCGGCAGTTTCGGGTTCCGGGCCGCGAACAGCAGATCGAGACGATCCACAATCGAGTCGAACAGTTGGGCTCGAATTCGATTGGGCGCAGCACCGGTGGAGTTCACCGGCGCGTCGGCCGTCATGAACACACGACGAAACGCCGGGTTTCTGTCGTGGAATGCAGCCAGCGGGCGCACGATGCGATCGATGAGCCGATCGAGCGGCATGCCACGCGGATCGGTTGCGAACGCCTTTTCGTGAATGCTGCGCAGCTCATCGGCGAACCGCAGCGCGAGCGCGGCGACCACAGCGTCGCGATTGGGAAAAAACTGGTAGAGCGAGCCCTTGGCCGTGCGCGCGCGCAGCGCGATGGCCTCGGCGGTGGCCGCGTTCAATCCATGCTCGGCGATCACCTCGGCGGCTGCGTCGAGCAGCAGGTCAACACGTTGCTGGCCGCGCACCTGCCGAGGCTTGCGACGGTAGGTGGCGTTGGGTTCGTCAGCACCGGAACGCCCACCTCCCGGCCGATCACCGTGTTCCGGCGAGGCTGCGGCGCGACCCGGAGGGTGCTTGGGAGGGCGAGTGGACATGCCGGAGTGGGGAGAAAGGGGTCTGGCGAATATGCGCGTTCGGGACCCCTGAACAAAGCAGGCGTCAGGAGCGGCGCTGACTCTTGCCCGGCCACATGATCCATTCTTCGGTTGAGGACACGGGCTCCCGCCGATCGCGCGGCGTAGCCGGTCGCAGGAACACCAGGACAATATCCATCACGTTCGTGCCGGTGGGACCGGTGCGCAGCAGCGCATCCGCCGAATCGAGCGCCTTGTAGCTGCGCAACCGCTGGAGGTCGCGCGCGGGATCGCGTCCTGCGCGCCGAATGAGCAGCGCAGAGTTTGCATCCACGATGGCTCCGGCTGCGTCTGTCGGGCCGTCGCGTCCATCGGTGCCGGCGGCGAGGATTGTGATGCGTTTCGCGTCATCAGTCATCGAGACGGCGCCATCGAGCGCGAGCGCCTGCATGCGACCGCCAAGCGGTACTTCCCCGTGAGACGGGTCGCCGGCGTGCGGCGGCATGATCAGTTGCTGGTACGCTCGCAGCGGGTTTCCGTCGTCGTCGTCAGCAGGCGACGGCTCCGGGTCGTGACGCTCGTCGTCGTCACCGAACAAGCGCCGCTCGTCGTGCATGCCCATGACCACCGGCTCGCCGCCGAACACCAGCAATGCCGCTCCGTCGTGGCGTCGGGCCACGGAGAGCGCCGTCTGCGCAATCGCGCCGCCGAGTGATTCCGCTTCGCCTTCGAGAAGCACGTCGACCATCTCGGCGTGCTCGATGCCTGTACTCCGCGCGGCTTGCACCGCAGCCCGCTGTGCCTCCGCGTTGCTGGCAATCACCTCGTACGTCACGCGCGTGAACGCGGGATGTGTCGCCGCGGGCGGCATGATCGCGACATGATCGCTGCCTTCAAGCCCAAGCGCTCGCGCAATCGGTGCGGGAAACACCGTGCGCAATCCGAATGCATCGCACAATCCGAGCACGGTGGAGTAGAGCAGCGGGTCGGCGGTGCACGGTGCTGATCCGATTACGGCTGGATCGTCGCCGAGCACATCGGAGAACGCCAGCACATGCGTGGCGCGTGCGCCGCGCGCGTGGATCGCGGTGGCGAGTCGTCCGGCACCCCATCGCAGCAGGCGTCGACGGATCGCGTTCATTTGATGAATGGCCAGACCGCGGTCCATCATCTGCTGCATCGCGTTCGCGAGGTGGGTCTGCGCCTCAGCGGGATGCCCGACCAGCGAGACGAGCTCCGCGCACGGCGCGGCGCAGAGTGAACTCGAGCCGCCGGAAAGCAGCACCAGCACGTCATCGCCAACGTCAATCTGCGCGATAGAGTTGGCAATCGCGTCGGCAGCTGCGAGCGAGCCGATGTCGGGGATCGGATGATCGCCCACGCGCAGCGGCAGCGGATCGATGCTGAGATCGCTCGGACGGTGCGCAGCGACCACCAGTCCACCGGCAATCGCGACACCCGCGGCACGCAGCGCATGCAAGGCGCCGGCGGCCATGTCGGGAGCGGCTTTGCCGAGTGCAAGCACGTGCACCGGCGCGTTGTCTCCGCGCATCGCTAGCCACTCGGCTACTCGGTGTTGCGTGCGCGGAAACGGCGACACGCCCTGAATGGCCGCGCGATGCAGCGCAGTCAGCAGGGCGTGTGGCGTGGCGGTCATCGAGTACCTGTTACGGCTGCAGCGCGTGATACGCGACGTGCGCCACGCGCAACGCCGTGCTCAAATCGCGGTGTGGAAATCAGCGTGCGACTTTCTTGATCGCGGCGTCAAGATCGTCGTACGCGTCTTGTGCCATGGCGCGGAAACTGGTCGCGTAGCTGATCTTGCCGTCCGGCGCGATGACGTAGAGATAGCGCTTGTGGAAACCGGTTTCCGTGGACGCGTTGTAGAGCGCACCGACTTTCTTGTCGGTGTCGGCGCCCATCGCGAACTGGAAGCCGTCGTCCTTCGCCCACGCGGTGAGATCGGCGCCGCTATCGGTGCTGATACCAATCAACGTCACTTTCTTGCCGTTCAGGAACATGCTCTCATACTTGTCGCGGTACGTGTGCATCTGCGCGGTGCAACCACTGGTTCTGGCTTTCGGAAAGAACGCGAGCACGACCGTTTCTCCGCGGTGCTCGGACAGCTTGAATGGAGTGGCGGTCGGCCCCCTCTGAGTCACTGTCGTGAGTGTGAAGTCTGGCGCAACATCACCAACGTTGAGCAATGCCGCGGCCGGTGCCTGCGCATGGGCGGAGCTCGCGAGCGACGGGGCAATCACCAGCGCCAGCGCGGCGAGCAGGGATCGTGAACGAATCATTGAATCAGACTCCATGATGGGCGAGGCAGTGAGGGCACGTCAGGACCGTCCGAAACATACCCCGCGGGATCACGCGACGTTCGTTGTCATCGTGTCATCAGCGCGGGACGGATCCTGCACCGACCGGAGGACAATGCTCGGTGACCCCCATCACGTTTCCGGGGCGCTGGCGGCTGTTTCATGACCGTTCGCGGTGGCACGGCTTGTGCGCTTGAGTGGGACGGAGGTGGCCCTCGTGGCTGCCCGCTGAATCTCTTTCCCGAGGTGCACCATGGCCACTCTTTCGTTCAAGCTTCCGATCCTTGCGTCCCTCATCGCTGTCACCGCGTGCGGTGGCAATGATACGCGTGCGCTCGACGCTGCGCTGCAGTCGGATCTCGCCATGGCTTCTACCGCGCCAGGCATGCGTTCGGCCTACGCCAGTCCGATGGAGATGGGCTATCCGCCGGGCTACGCGCCGCAAGGCTACGCGCCGGCGTACGGGAACCAGCCTTACGGGTACCCGCCGCAGGGTTATCCGCCGCAGGGTTATCCTCAGCCCTACCCACAGCCATACCCGCCGCAGCCCTACGGATATCCGCAGCCTGCGCCGGCGCCTGCTCAGCAGCGGGTGGTGTATCGGGCACCTGCGCCATCGTCATCCGGCACCGTCCGTTCTGGGGCAGGGACTGGTACGAGCAGCGGCTCAAGCGGCGGCGCGGCCACCGAGTCCAACACGCAGCGCGGAGCCATCATTGGCGCGGCGACGGGTGCTGCCGTCGGCATCGCGACGCAGCGTGACAAGGTGAAGGGCGGCGCGGTTGGCGCGGTGACGGGTGCCGTGCTCGGCGGTGTCGTGGGCTCGCAGATCTATACAAAGCCAAGACCGCGACGGAACTGAGCGAGGGCGGGGTGTAGTTGCACGGGTGCGCCAGCCGCTTGACGAGCTGGCGCGACCCGGTAGTATCCCGTGATCCAGCTCGACTCGGCCCAGCTTCGTTTCATTTCACGCAGGTGCGGCAACGCGATGAGTTATATCGTCAAACCAGCGGCTCTACATCACATTTCGGCGTTGTCGGACATCGAGCGCGAGGCGGCCACGCTGTTTTCGTCGGAAGATGTACCGGAGTCTGTTCGCAGTGAGCTGATCTCCGTGCCGCGGTTCGAAGAGGCACAGCGCAGCGACCGGCTGTGGGTCGCGGTTGATGGTAGCGACCGGCCGGTTGGGTTTCTGATGGCCGATGTCGTGGACGACACGCTGCACATCGCGGAGATGTCGGTGCATCCGGAGCACTCGCGCCGCGGACTTGGTGCCACGCTGCTGCGGCATGTGCTGCTGGTGGCGGAGCACCACGGGCATCGCGCGGTGACACTCACGACGTTCTCGCACGTCCCGTGGAATGGGCCGTTCTATCAGCGGCAGGGTTTCGAGACCCTCGACGAAGCGGCCTGCGGTCCGCAGTTGCGGGCGCTGCTGGTACAGGAACGAGCGCGAGGCTTGTCAGACCGGATCGCGATGCGTCGCCAGGTTCGGCGCGCCGAGCGCACAACGCACTGGACGGAGCGCGGGAACGCGTAGCGTCTCGCCGCCCACGTACACACCTCACGTACACACCTGTCGAAAACAAGTCGCCAGCTGTGCGTTCGTTATGTCGTTGTGCGAAGTCACCCGCTCGCGGCACTCGTCTGGTGGTCTGATCTCGGGGGCGCCACGACTCGCTGCACCACGGCGAGTGCAGCATCAACGAGTATCGCCAGTGCTGCGGCGGGAAGCGCTCCGGAGAGCACGAGTCGACTGTCTGCGAGGCCGAGCCCGGTTACGATCGGCTCTCCAAGGCCTCCCGCGCCAATAAACGCAGCAAGCGTCGCTGCACCTACCGTGATGACGGCCGCGGTGCGCACACCGGCGAGCACGGCCGGCGTGGAAAGCGGCAGCTGCACCCACCACAGTTGTTGCCACGGTGTCATGCCGAGTGCTTCGCCGGCTGCCACTGCATCGGGATCGGCATGTGTCACGCCGCTGTGTGTCGCACGTACTATGGGAAGCAGCGCGTAGAGCCAGAGCGCGACCAGCGCCGGCGTCGTGCCGATACCGAACAGCGGTATCATGAATGCGAGCAGCGCGATGGAGGGAATTGTTTGAAGTATCCCGAGCAGTTGCATTACCCACGCCGCGGTTCGTGGCTTGCGCGCGAGCACGACACCAAGCGGAACAGAGAGAAGAATCGCGCATCCGAGCGATACCGCCACCAACACGGCGTGTTCGAACGCCAGACGTGCGGTCTGCGCACGTCGCGCCCAGAAAAACGCGGCGAACCCATCATCACGCACCGATCGGGCGGGATCGGGCGCATGCGCTTCATAGGTGCCGCGTTCGTCCGGCGCGGAGAGCAGCGCCAGTGCACGCAATGCATCCGCTGCGACAGCCGAAATCGGATCACGGCTCACTTCGATGCGACGGTTCCACTCGCGAACGGCCGACTCAGTGATTCGGCCGCTCAGCAGCGAAAGTGCACCAATGACGTCGGGTCGTGATTGCGCCGTACGTGGTGAGACAACGGCGGCCGCGTCGTAGGGCGGAAAAAACCGCAGATCGTCAGTCAGCACGACAAGATCGTATCGCGCCAGCAGGCCGTCGGTGGAATAACCATCAATCACATCGATCGCGCCCGTGGCCAACGCCTCGTACTTGATGGCGGGTGCGAGCGGCTTGACTGATTGCAGGCGAAGGTCGTACGCGAGGGCGAGTCCGGCGAATCCGTCCTGCCGGCCAATGAAGTCATTCGTGAATCCCGCGGAGAGTGCGTCGCTCGCGCGTGCGAGATCGCTGATGGTGCGCAGGTTCAGCCGCTCCGCGGTTTCGCGGCGAACCGCGATCGCGTAGCCATTGGCAAAACCGAGTGGCGGCAACCAGCGCACGCCGTAGCGCATCTCGAATTGGTTCGCCACGTGTGAAAAGAGCAGGCGTGGGTCACGACGCATCGCTTCGGTTGCCGAATCTTTCAGGACAGCGATCAGCCCCGTGCCAGTGTATTCCGGGTACACGTCAATCGCATTCGAGCGCAGGGCCTGAAATGCCACCTCGGTAGATCCAAGCCCCGGTCGGCGTTGCACCATGATGCCCCGCGACTCGAGCAGCTGCGCGAGCATTTCGGCCAGCAAGTACGACTCACCGAATGGTTTCGATGCAACGATCACGGCGGCGGTGGCGCGACCGGACGGCGCGTCGCGTAGCGTGTCCGCGACCGCGGGTCCTTGTGTCGAGACCGACTGTGAAGCGCCCACGCCGGCGAACAGCACGGCTGCTGCGAGCGCACCGATGGCACTTTGGTACGCAGGAGGCCGTCGTGGAGCACGCAGCAGCCAGCGAAACTGCAGGCGGTTCGTCATCCGCGCTCGAGTAGCGCGGCGGCCGAACCCAGCGCCTGCGCGATCAGCGCCGCAACGTACGGTGTGGCCGGACTGTGCTGCAGCTCGCGCATCGTACCGATCTGCTCGATTCGTCCCGCGCGCATCACCGCGATGGAGTGCGCCAGTCGAGCAGACTCTGCGAGATCATGCGTGACAAGTATGGCAGTGAAGCGCAACTCCGACTGCACGCGGGCGAATACCTCATGCAACGCGCTTCGTGAAATTGCATCGAGTGCGCCAAACGGTTCATCGAGCAGGACGATCTGCTGCTGCGCCGCCAAGGCACGCGCCAAGGCGACGCGCTGCCGTTGGCCACCGGAGAGTTGATGAGGGAATCGGGATCCATACTCCTCAGGTGGCAGGCCGACGAGCTCGAGCGCTGTGGCGGCGGCCTGGGTCGGCGTTGCATGCTTGATCAATTGAGGAACCAGCGCAACGTTACGTTGCACGGTCCAGTGCGGCAACAATCCTCCAGTCTGCGGGACGTAGCCGATGCGCCGCCGTAGTACCACGGCGTCGAGCGACCGCACATCGGTTCCCTGAACGCGGACGCTGCCCGCATCTGGCTCGAGGAGACGATTGAAACAACGCAGCAGTGTGGTCTTCCCCGATCCGCTCTGGCCGATGATCGCGAGTACCTCGCCCTCGCGTACGCGAATGCTGACGTCGTCAAGCACGCGTATGGCGCCGAACGAATGTGAAATGTGAGCGGCATCAAGCGCAGCGGACACGTCGTGCGGGCTACGGGAGGACCACGGAACGAGAGAAAGGGGGAACCTGCACGGCATTAACACGATACATCTAGTCTATACTCTTGTCCCTCTGCTGATGCGTCCATGACGACTGCCCTGATACCCGACCCTGTCACTACGACTGTTCCTTCGCTCACTGCGCGCTACCGGCAGGTACGCGATGCCACCGTGGCGCTGTGCACTCCGCTCGAGACTGAAGATTTTGTCGTGTCCAGTATGGATGACGTCAGCCCCACCAAGTGGCATCTGGCGCATACCAGCTGGTTCTTCGAGACGTTCGTGCTCGCACCGTTCATGTCGAGCTACGTGGCGCGCAACCCGCGCTACGCGTTTCTGTTCAACTCCTATTACGTGCAAGCGGGGGAACGCCACTGCCGCGCGCAACGTGGGCTGGTGACGCGACCCACCGTGGTCGAGGTGTTCGCATATCGGGAGTACGTTGACGAGGCCGTGCTCTCGCTCTGCGACATGATCGCCGACGAACCCGCGCATCCCGCGTGGCGTGTTCTGGAGCTTGGACTTCATCACGAGCAGCAACACCAGGAGCTGCTGCTCACAGATATCAAGCATGTCTTCCACACCAATCCGATGCGCCCGGCGTATCGCGCCGCGCCGGTCGCGTCGCCGACTGCTGTCGCACAGGGTTGGTTGGACATCAGCGAGGGTGTGTACGAGCTTGGGTATGAGGGCGACGGATTCTCGTTCGACAATGAAGGGCCGCGCCACCGAACGTACGTCCAGCCATCACGTCTGGCCACCCGGTTGATCACCAACGCGGAGTACGCGCACTTCATGGCCGATGGTGGATATCGACAGCCATCGCTCTGGTTGAGTGCGGGGTGGAGCATGGTACAGGAGGCGCGCTGGCATGCGCCCCTCTATTGGGAGCAGCAGGACGGCGCCTGGCACGAGTTCACGCTGAGTGGCTCGGCGCCAATCGTTGCAACGGCACCCGTCACGCACGTGAGCTACTTCGAAGCGGACGCATTCGCGCGCTGGGCGGGCTACCGCCTGCCAACCGAAGCCGAGTGGGAAATCACCGCGCGCTCGCACTCGCTCGAGGGTCGCTATGTTGAGCACGGAAACATGCATCCGTCGGCCGATTCGCACGATGGTCTGCAGCAGCTGTTCGGTGACGCCTGGCAGTGGACGCAGAGCCCGTATATCGCCTATCCTGGCTTTCGCCCGTCCGCCGGTGCAATCGGAGAGTACAACGGCAAGTTCATGTGCGACCAGTGGGTGTTGCGCGGCGCCTCGTGTGTCACACCTCGCGCTCACGCACGGCACACGTATCGCAACTTCTTTCCCAGTGACGCGCGCTGGCAGTTTACCGGCATTCGACTGGCGGCCGAAGCATGACGGGCGCTCCGGTACGCGCGGCGGCGCATCGCCGTGCTCTCGCGCCGTCGGGACT
>JBGTOG010000357.1:0-12856 GCA_041742675.1 Gemmatimonadaceae bacterium
GCCCACGCGGCGGCGCTGCACAGGGACCGGGACGGTTCGCTGATGCGGTCGCTGTAGCCACCGTGGACCTTGACGCACTATCACCGACGCAACGGGCGTTGATCAACGAGCCCGCGGTGGCTTCGCAGCCGGTCGCGCCGCGTGGAGCACCGGCCAATGCCGCCGTGGACACGCTCGCCATGCTGCGTCAGCAACTGGCCGCGCTGAATCCGCAGGCACAGCTGCGTATCACGACGGCCGCGGCAGCGCAGCTCTTTGCACGCACATCGCTCGACGGCATCGCGCCCGGCACATCAGGCGGCGTAGTAAATGCAATGCTCGACTTCGTTGAACTGCCCACGAACTACGGTCGAAACGTCGTGGCCATTATTCCGGGCAGCGATCCGGTACTCAAGCATCAGTACGTCGCGATTGGCGCGCACAACGATCACGTCGGCTTCTCTCGCATCGTTGACAAGGACTCCATGAAGGCGTTCAACGATCAGAAGATCAAGTGGCAGCTCGCCAACGACATGCAGCAGCCCACGATCGAGGCGCTGCAGACGTTCAAGGTGAACATGGACAGCATTCGTCGAGTGCATCCCACCCCGCGACTCGACTCTGTCAACAACGGCGCCGACGACGACGGATCCGGCTCCATGGCCGTACTCGAAATCGCCGAGGCGATTCAGGCGATGCCGGTGAAGCCCAAGCGCTCCACGTTGTTCGTCTGGCACACCGGCGAAGAGGGTGGACTGGTGGGATCGGCGTACTACATGCGCCATCCCACGGTCCCGATCGACTCCATCGTTGCCGCGATCAACGCGGATATGATCGGACGCGGCCGCGCGGAAGATCTCCCTGGCGGTGGTGACGACTACGTGGGCGTGGTGGGCTCGTTCTTCGACTCGAAGGATCTCGGCGAGACGGTGCAGGCCGTCAACAACAAGCGCAGCAAGCCGCTCGTGCTCGACTACAAGTTCGATGATCCCATTGCGTGGGGCGGATACAACAACATCTACAGCCGCAGTGATCACATCAACTATGCGCGACAGGGTGTGCCGATTGCGTTCTTCTTCACAGGCTTGCACGGTGACTATCACCAGCCGAGCGACGAAGCCGAGTTCATCGACTATCCGCACTACACGAAGATCACGCAGTTCATCAAGGATCTCACCGTGGAAATCGGCAACGGTCCGCGACCGCGTTTAAATGGCACCAAGCCGCTCAAGCCCAAGGTGATCGGCTGAGCCAATCGCGCTATCTGGTCCCGGTGGCTGTGCGTGCCGCCGGGACCAGCAGCGCTCGGAAGGGTGGCCACTGCCGCAGCCCTGCAAACGCTGGCTCCGCGTGCACCGATGGCTCCATTCCAAGGCCCGCGCGGCGCGCTTCACGAAACAGTGCCAGTGCTCTGGCCGAGTCACCGTGCTGCGCGGCGATTGCTGATTGCCAGTAGCTGGGCGCACCCCACTCGCTGCCCAGCTCAACACGATTGAGCGCACTGGACTTGCGCTCAATCCACGCCATCGCTCGGCTCGCCTCTGCGCTGTCTCCCGCCTGCGCGGCGGCCACGCCGTACAGTCCAAGTTCTTCAAACGTTGTCGTAGCGGATCGTGACGGGACGAAGGCGAGCTGCGCCAGCGCGTCGCGCCCACGGTTGGCCAGCACCAGCGCGTGTGCTCGCTCATGTCGCACCGCGGGATCGCTCTGTGACGCGGCGTCGAGTGTCTCGAACCACGCGAGGGTGCTATCCACCATCGCGGACGCGCCGACGTGTCCGTGCGCCATCCACTCCGAGAGCGCGATCACACGAAGCGCCGAGTAATACGATGCGCTTGGCGACATGGACTGCGCTGCCTCGTACGCACGCGATAGCGCGGCCATATCACCCCGTGCCGCGTGCGCTCGTACCACAAAGCTGAGAATGAAGCGGTCCGTGGGATATCGATGCTGTGCCTCCAGCGCGGCCTCCAGTTCCTGCGCATGCTCGCCGAGCAAGTGCAGTGCATACGTCAGTTCGCGCCAGTACGGTCGCCACCCTCGCAGCTCGCCCCGGTCGGGACCGAGTGCTCGCAGCACGCTCACCGCTTCTTCCGGACGGTTCATCTTGCGTGCCGTTTCCGCCACCATGTATTCACCAATCGTACCGGGTGCAACGTGTGCCTGCCGAAGCGCAGCGTCGTAGGCGCGCTCCAACTGGCCGTTGAGCAGCGCGTCCGTCATGTCGAGCGTGCTGCGCTCCAGTGGGCCCAGGCGATCGCGCTCTGTCTGCAAGCGTTCAACCAGACGTGCCGCGCTGTTCGCATCGCGCAAGTTCACATGCATGATCGCGGCGGCGATCCTCGGCATGGGATAGCTGCTGTCAGCGGACGCAGATTGCTCGAAGAGCGTGAGCGCGCGTCGCGGGTCACCGTTCACAAACGTTTGCAGGCCGTTCACATAGGCGCGGTACGATTCATACGTGGGTGGTGCGATCGCGCGGCGAAGATGCGTCACCGTGTCCGCGAGCGGTGCCACGGCCGCCACCACACGAGATCGCAGCAGGTCAATGCCGGCCATGACGCTGTCTGTGGAGACACTCACGCGCTCAATGGCACGCAGCACGCTGCCCGTCTTCGCATCAATCAGCTGCGCCTGAAAGTGTAGCGTGCGCTGATCGCGATACACTGCACCACGAACCACCACCGACGCGCCTACGTCCACGGCAACAGTGCGCCACGCGTCTTGCAGGTTTCGGTTCAGCGAATCGCGCAGCGCCGTCTCGGTGGCGAGCACCACGCTCACCGGCACCACCTGCACGCCATCCACGCGTGAGACGCCCTCCGTAATCCAGTCGGCGGCCATGCGTCCAAGGGGGCCGAAGGTCGTGTCGCGGGTTTCGTCGGTCAGGGGCATGACGACGATGCGTGACCCTTCAGCCGTTGCCGGATTGGGCAGGTCGGACTCCGGTAGCGTGGCTGTTGGCTGGCGCACCACAAACACGACCAGCAACAACGCGGCCGCAAGCGCGCTACCAGCAAACCAGCGCACGCGTGAGTTCGCCGCGAGTGATGCGGTGTGAACAGACCCATCTGCCGTCACCGCGGCCGTCGCTACGGCCGTCGCGACCGACGGTGCG
This sequence comes from Gemmatimonadaceae bacterium, assembly GCA_041742675.1. Lineage (GTDB taxonomy): Bacteria > Gemmatimonadota > Gemmatimonadetes > Gemmatimonadales > Gemmatimonadaceae > JAABRT01. The sequence continues at coordinate 3,098 of JBGTOG010000357.1, forward strand.
TGCACAGGCACTTCGGCTGGTCTGCGCAGTTCCGTCACCAACGCCTGCGTTTCCGCAGAGGGTGTTACCTCCAGGTCCGCGAGCAATCGCGCCGAAAAACGTTCGTGCTCAAGCAGCGCGTTGGCCCGGTCGCCGGAGGCCGCAAGCGCCATCAGCAGCCGTCGATGCAACTGCTCATTGAACGGTTCAATGGACTCGCCTCGCCGCGCCGCTTCCACCGCAGCGCGCCAGTCGCCGCGCTCCATCGCGAGCCCACACTGTGCGTCGGCCGCACGCACGGCGGTTCGGGCCAGGCGCTCACGAACTCCACTGCACCACTGCTCAAAAACCGGTGCCTCGTCGATCAGCACACCGTGAAGAAACGGACCGCCATACATGCGCAACGCCTCGTCATCGCGATGCTCGGCCGCGGCCCGCATGAACTCGAGCGCATCACAAGAGATCAATGACAGGTCCACGCCTACGCCGTCGTCGCCCTGGGTGCGAAGCGCCTCAGTTCCCAGGACCCGGCGCAGGAACGCCAGCGCCTGCCGCAGCGCAGCACGACCACGCGTTTCATCCGAGTCGGGCCAGAAGACACCCAGCAGTGTGTCCCGGCTCACGAACTGCTCCCCACCTTCGACAGCCAGATACACCAGCAGCGCCGCACGGCGCGGCTGCGCGAGCAGCGAGGCCAACGCACCTCGTGTTGGATCGCGCACATCCAGCGTCCCAAGCGTCGTCAGATCAATCATGCTGGCTGCTCCGCGAGGGGGAATGGTGCCCGATCCACGTTGGCAGGGCGGCGAAGTGCAATGGTTCGCGACAGATCACGGCTGAGTCACGTCCCGATAGCGACCCAGCGGCACCATGCCGGAAACTCGCGTCAACCACGGGGTGCGACAAGGCATCCCGCAGGAACTGGCGTGAGCGACCTCTGCCCGGAGCCGACCGTGTTGTCAACTTTTCGGATGCACCGCCGTGTACTTCGCTCGCTCATCTCCGTCTGCGGCGCACTGCTGGCGGCGACCGTTGCACTGCCCACGAGCACCGCGGCACAGGACAGCGCGAGCGATCAGCTGCTCAGCCATGTGCGAGCACTCGGACTCCCGAGTGCCACGGATCGCATCACGGTGCACTACGAGGCCGGATCTGAGGCCAAGGCACTTCGACTGCGTGCGCTCGTGCAGGACGCGATGCAGTTCTTCGCCGACTCCCTGGGTGTGATGCCGGAGCTATCCCTGGCGGTGCTTGGGCGGTCGGCGTGGGAACGCACGATCACGTGGCAGCCATACGGCATTCCCGGAGTGGCCGGCAAGCCGCCGGTGGCGTTTCTCCCGGCAACAGATGACAATCTTGCGGCCAACGACGCACTTGGGCTTGAGGCTGGACTCTCCGACAGCGCACGCGCGCTCGTGGCGGCCGCTGGCCACTCGTGGCCGGACGCGTCACGACGCTATGTAGATCTCGTTGGCTTGCACGAGCTGGGCCACGTCTTTGCCGGCGCTTATGGTATCCGTACCCGGTCCAAGTGGTTTAACGAATGGCTCGCGACGTACTTCTGCTACACGTACCTGCGTGCGAAGCGTCCCGCCGACGCCAGGTTGTGAGAAGGAATTCTGCGCGGCTACACGGACGCCGTCGACCCAACGCATCGCACCATTGAGGCGTTCGAACGACTCTACTTTGGTGTGGGTGCGCTCAACTACGTCTGGTACCAGGCACGCTTTCAGGAACAGGTTGCCGCCGTGCACGATCAGCACGGCGTACAGGTGCTGCGTCTGCTTCGCGAGGCATTTCCACCGGACGCGCCTGCTATCGCATCACAGGAGGAGTTGCTGCTACGGCTCGACGCGATTGTGCCCGGATTCAGCGCCTGGGGGGAGCGCATGCGGTGACGGCAACTCGTTCGCCCCGCGCCACGGTCACGCTGTTCGCAAACTGTGCTCCATTAATGGTGCATGTGAGCGTCCACGATTCACGAAGCCAATCCTGTGCGGACTGACTGGGGCGCAACGATGGGTTGATGTGCCAGGCCATGGACGTCTGCTCACTGGGCATGGTCGTGGACGATGTGAGCTCCATGGGAAACGTGGTCGCCTCGCCTACAGTACGATCAGCGTTTCGTATTGGAGAGGTTTGCAGCGTGATCGACTTGCTCAGCGTGAGGATTGCACCAGAGGGCGCTTGTACGTCGAGTACGGCGTGCAACGCTGGATTGGCGGCTGCTTCCAACAATCGCAAAAAGGCATTGCGTGCGCTGCTTCCCGGATATGCGCCGGTACCGAAATACTGATCAATGACGAAGGCGTACGGCGGATGAAAGCGCGGATTCTGCCTTGGCGTATGCTCGAACGTGAACGCCAGTGTACCGGCGGCGTAGTACGCCGTCTGCTCCATGGTACCAGCCGCGGCATAATAAATGTCTGGCCAGGCACCGGCTTCCCACGCCATGTCGCGGCCGAGTGCCTGGGCCAGTGAATCGTAGGGCAGAATGTCGGCAGGCACAGGTTCCTCGGTGGCGCTCGGCACGCGAAGGACCTTGGCATCGGGCGTGTGATTACTCAGTGCAAGAACGACCTGGTGCGATGCCATGAGATCACGCATCGCACGCGTCTCGGGTTCGGAAAACGGCGACTCGCCGCGCGCACTACCGCCTGAGACGCCGATGGTGGCACCGCCGCCGCCCCAGAACGCGCCATAGTTGCGATTCAGATCAACACCCACATCGGCGTTGGTCGGCGCCGCGCACTCGGACCACGAAGGCACTTCGCCCATCACGATGCGACAGCTCTTGCGCTTCTGCTCGTGCAAGAGCGAACGCGAAATGTCATAACCATCAGGATTGACCACCGGCACCACGATCACACGCACGCTGTCGAGCAGGCGTGTGATGCGTTGATCCGTGCCATGGTGCTTGAGCAGATCCCACACAAACTCCATGGTGAGATCAACCGTGGGCCACTCGCGCGCGTGGTGCAGTCCCGTCATGAGAAACACCGGTTTTCCGGATGGAGTGTGCACGTTGCTGCTCACCTCCATCGCGTAGATCGGCTGGCCAAGCAGTGATTTGTGCGAAAGTTCAAAGCGCTTCACCAACGTCGGATGCGCGACTTCGAGCTGCGCCAGCTCATGATACGTTTCACTGAGCGTGCGGTAGCTCGCGCGTCCGCTCGGCAACGCCGACGGAAACGGAATCGGCGGAGCTGCTGTGACCGACGGCGGTGCGTTACCGGCGGGGCGCTGCGCAATGAGCACTGCAGTGAATGGCGACATGGCGACGAGTGTCGCGCCAACGAGTGCGATGCTACACGTCTGGCGGAGACGAGACGGAAGCGATACCAGAGAAGCGGCCATGATGTCGTGAGAAGAAGCGGGATTGAATCGACTGCTAGCGGCAAAGAGTGAGCGCTCAGTTGCATAATCGTCAAGCGCGGGCCTTCGATCAAACGTCCTGAGACAGTGCGCTCAGGGCGCGTCGCGAGCGGAGAAAAACCCGACTGAACGCCAGCGTCGCACGTCACGCGCTATTGCACGGCGGACAGAGTCCACCGTCGTCACCACCACGGCACTGTCCATCGTAGCGGCAAGGGCAATCGGCACGTGACGATAGGCATAAATTTTTCGGGTATCATCGAGTTGCGTCCGAAGCGCATCCGTCAGTTTGCCTGGCAAGCTGTCTTCACCGCTGGCGACGTGTCCACGCCAGAAACCGTCTTCAAAGCGAAACCAGACAACCGGCTCCAGCATCTGCACCTCACGCTGCAGCACCTCGACGCTTTCCACGAGATGAACCAGATGAAGTTGCGGGATATCGCCGGATTCGTACAGCGCATGCCACCCCTCCCGACTGTGCACCACGCGGTCAGTCGCGAGATCGGGCAGCCCGGTGGATTCCAGCGCCGTGTTCAGTGCCGTTGCATGGGCGCTGCGGTCCGGCGGCGCGGCGCACGCGCTTAGTGCCAGCGAAGCAAACACCATGTATCGCACCTCGAGGCGGCGCAGAAGCGATTGAAACAACCAACCCCTCCAACGCGGCATTTGCCACGCAGGAGGGGTTGCGATGTTCAGCGGCAACTGCTGCAATGCCTACATCACCTGAATTTGCAGATCCTGCAACGCCTTCTTGAGCATGTCGACCTTCTTCGAGTCGCAGCCGCGCTCACTTTCGATCTCTGTTGAGAGCTTCGACAGCGCCGCGTTTCGCGCTGCGCCCGACGCACGCTCGGCCGACGCGATCGAAGTCCGAATCGCCGTGATCCGCTGCGGGCCAACGCAACCCTTCCGCTCAAGCTGATCGGTGAACGCCTTGGCCAGCGCGAAGCTGGGCGGCCAATCGATCTTGGGCTGACCCTGCGCGTTGAGGAAGTCCCACTTCACTGTGTTGGCAGCATCGATTTCGTTCTGCGATACAAACTGGCTCGGCACGAGTTCAGCGATATCGAGTCCACGCGCAATCTCTGAGCTGATCATGGCGCCGTTGTACCAGTACACCGACCACGAGCCACCACTTACGAGACGCGTGGAGTCTACCGGACCACGGTCGAACGAGGCGATTTCGAACGGCTTCGCCGGGTCTGTCCAGTCGAACACCGAAATGCCACCCTGGTACCACGCCTGCACCATGACATCACGGCCCGGGATCGGGATCAGTGATCCGTTGTGCGCGACGCAGTTCTCGTACTCCGTTTGCACGGTGGGAATCTTGTAGTAGCTCTGAAACTTGAGCTTCTTGTTTTCAATCGTGAAGATGGCGTTCGCACCCCACTCCGGCTTGTCACCAGCGCGGCACTTGGGCGAGCTGCCACCACCCCACTCGTCGGAGAAGAGCAGCTTGGTGCCATCGTTGTTGAACGTCGCGGAGTGCCAGTAGGCAAAGTTCGAATCGGCCACGGCATCGAGACGCACCGGGTTGACCGGGTCACTGATGTCGATGAGCAACCCGTGTCCTTCGCACGCGCCGCCAGCCAGACCCACCGCCGGATACACCGTGATGTCATGGCACTGCGAGCGATCGGAGACAGGAGCGGCACCGCCGCGCGCACCGCCGCCACCAACGACTACGGCCGGTGCGTTGGCAAACGTGCGGTTCATGATGTCCTGCAGAGCACCGCGCAGTGTCGCGGTGTCAGCACGGGTTGGGACACCGGAGCCACCACGCGTGCGCACGATGCTGTCGAGCATTGGCGTGATCTGCCGCTGGCTGGCGACCATCTCGGCGCCGGATTGCGGATTGCGATAGATGAATCCACCACGTGCGCGCTCGCGCTCCAGCTGCGCAGACGCGGCCGCCCGGTCCGCATCGGACGGGCCGTGACGCGGCGGCGCCTGCAAACCGGCAAAGATGTTGGCGCGACCAACGACCGCCGACTTGGACGGATCCGCCAGCGGCACCTTGATGATTTCAATGCGCAGTCTCGACGAGTTCGGATCATCCGCCGTCAGATCGCCCCCGCAGCCGGCGAGCTCCTCGGACGGCCGGATGCCCGATGAGCCAGAGACATAGATGTAAATGTTCTCCTTGTCCTTCGGGTCTTCAAGCACGGTGTGTGTGTGCGAACCGCGGCATGTTTGGACATTCGCGATCAGTTTTGGCGTCTTGATGTCGCTGATATCGAACACGCGCACGCCGCGCATGCGAAGCGCACTGACAGGATCACGTACACCACCCGACATGCAATCCGTGCGTCCGTTGTTCGCTTCGGCGGACATGAACATGAGGTTCTTGTACACCGACACGTCATTCTGCGAGGCCGGGCAGCTGAATGCCGTGACAAGCGTTGGCCGATTCGGGTTTGAGACGTCCCAGATCACGGGGCCGTTGTAGTTCCCCTGAATGGCATAGTTGCCAAGGAATGCCAGGTCGGAGTTGGTCACGCCAAGGAACCCCTCGGGCGACGCTACCTTGGCGGTAACTCGCATGTTGGAGATGGCCTCTTCGGCGTCAAACAAGCCGGCCTGCAGTCCCACGCGCGCGTCATTGGCGGGGTTCGTGGGTGTCGGCGTGGTGGACGGCTTGGGCCCGCTGCACGCGGTGATGCCGGCAAGAGTCGCCAGCACGGCGACTCGGGTCATGTGGGCAGCCACGCTGGGGCGGCGTGATAACAAGTACGTCATGCAATGTCCTCGGTGTAGGCGAACGGGAAACCTCAACAACTCGCGGCTCACCTGAGCGGCGGCGCGAAACCCAGCTCCAGCAACATAGTCAACATGCGCCGAATCTCCGTGGACTGATCCACTTCAACATCGTTCGCAAACTTGAAGATGGTTTCATCCTGTCCGGCGCCAGGCGACGTGAACAGCGTACGCACCATCGAGACGGCGCCCCGATGGTGTTCCATCATGTACGTGAGATACAGGCGATCAAACTCGCTACCGCGCGCCGCGTTGAGTTCGGCGAGCTGGGTGTCGCTCAGCATGCCGGGCATCGGCGCCATGCCAGGCATGTCATGGCCCGGCATATTGTGGCCGGCCATGACGTGTCCGGCGTGACCGCCACCGGTCACATTGCCAAGCGAGTCCACGATGGGTGATTCCTGGTTTCGGTCCTGCAACCACATGCGCATGATGGTGATCTCATCATTCTGCGCGTTGATGATGCGCTCCGACAATCGCACCACAGCCGCATCGGCGCCGTGCGATGTTGTCCATCGCGAAATTTTGATGGCCTGCGCGTGGTGATGAATCATGTCGCGCATGAAGCCAATGTCCGCTTCGGTATACGGATAGCGCAGGCTATCGGCGCGAGCGCGCTGTATGGCGCCTTCCTGACCCATCACAAAGTCTGGCTGTTGAGCCGACCGCGTACTCGCGCACCCCGCGGCGCTCATGGCAGCGAGGATCACACCGGGAACAACACGAGCGAGTCTTGACGGCAGCATGCAGAGCGGGCGGGTGGGGGGCGGCAGATACACGCGGGTCACGAACGGTCAGACACGCAATCTACCCGAAAAGGCTGCGCTCCGTGGAGAGCTCGACCATTGCCCTCGGATGGCGAGCGGTTTGACGAGCGGCCCCCGCCTCGACATCCTTCAGCAGGGGAGGACGGAAATGCATCGACTGCGATTGCTGGTTCGGACGGTATTGCTCATGAGCGTGATCTGCGCGCCAGCCATCGTGGTCGCGCTGGATCAGCGTCGATGGGCGTATTTCGAGCGCAATGCAATTCAGCTCGATCCGAACATCCTCCCCGTTCCGGCGATGATCTCGCCGCAGGGAACGGATGCGAGCAGTGACCAGTATCAGCGAGGCGCACAGGTGACGCTGGCTCGCTATCTGACTCTACGGTCTCCCATCATTGACGAGCTCCTGCCCGCCGGCGCTGGCGGTACACTGTACGTGCCCCGGCTCGACAACGCCACCGGCTACGCCTTTGCACGCAGCGCAGCCATCGTGGTCGCGATCGGGAGCACCGCGCCGAGCACGGTGGAGTCCACCGAAGTCCACGAACGGGCGCACCTGTTGCACGCCTATGCGGGGGCCGAAGCGCGGGCGGTGCTCGCGACCGTCGCCAGTCCGCCGAAGGGCGCCTACGCCGCAAAAAATGTGGGCGAGCATTTCGCGGAAATGGCACGCTCGGCGTGGGATTTGCTGGCCCCCACTGGAGACGCCTGCCCACCCACGCTGGCGATCGAGTGCCTGCAGGCGTTCGAACGCACCGTACCTGGCACGGCGGGCTTCGTGCTGCTGTTCCTTCGCCATACGCACCTCGCGCAGCACCCACGCGCCTCCGAACTCCGCGTGGCCGCCGCGAAGCTTGTCGGCGAGGACGCCGCTAAATGGGCTGCCCTGGGTACCGCGATCGAGAAACGTCGTCGCACGGACGGCCAGCTGGAGCAGTGGCCCGTCCCAACGCTACGCGACTGGGTGGAGCAGCACCGAGCGCGCGCGCGCGCCGAAGGCGGGGCGTGGGGACATTTCCAGGCCTTGGCGTACTGGCCGAGCGCCATGCTGCTTCGGGTCGTTGGCTAGCGCGTTTATTGTACGAAACGTGTTTGCCAATCTGACATTCTCACGCTGATCATGAGTGATCTGCTCGCCGCGCGCAGCCAAATGGCGATGTCGCTCGGTTTTCACATACTGTTCGCCGTGGTCGGCATCGGGATGCCGGCGCTTATGATAATCGCGGAGTACCGCTACAACCGTGACGGCGATCCGCTGCTCAAGGAGCTCGCCAAGCGCTGGGCCAAAGGCACGGCGATTCTTTTTGCTGTGGGCGCCGTTTCGGGCACGGTACTCTCGTTTGAACTCGGTTTGCTGTGGCCCACCTTCATGGAGCATGCCGGTGGCATTATTGGCATGCCGTTTTCGCTCGAAGGACTCGCATTCTTCACCGAAGCGATCTTTCTCGGCATCTACCTGTACGCGTGGGACCGCATCTCGCCACGTGCGCATCTTGCGGCCGGTGTGGTGGTTGCGGTGAGCGGAGCGCTGTCCGGCGTGTTTGTCGTCACCGCGAACGCGTGGATGAACGCGCCCACCGGGTTCACGGTGGTTGACGGTGTCATAAGCGACGTCGACCCAATCGCCGCCATGCTGAATCCGGCTGCATTCACGCAAGTGCTGCACATGACGCTCGCGGCGTACGCGGCCACCGGTTTCGCCACGGCCGGAATTCACGCGATTGCGTTGTTGCGAAATACGCCGCACAAGGCCTTTCATCGCAATGCGCTGCAGATCGGATTGCTGGTGGGCGTACCAGCGGCGCTGCTGCAGCCGCTCTCCGGCGATTTATCCGCACGCCATGTCGCGGAGTATCAACCGGTCAAGTTTGCGGCCATGGAAGCTCATCATCACACCGGACCAATGCCGTTTGTGATCGGTGGCTGGCCAGACGAAGCGGCTGGCACCAACCGTTTCGCGCTGGAGATCCCGGGCGCTGTGTCGCTTGTGATGACGGGTGATCCGAGGGCGAGTATCCCCGGGCTTGACGCCGTGCCCGCAGAAGACCGCCCTCCCGTTGCTATCGTGCATGTCGCATTTCAGATCATGATCGCGTGCGGTGTCGTGATGGGTGCGGTGTCGCTCTGGACGCTCGTTCGCATCTGGCGTCGAAAGCGCGGACGCGGTGCGTCGTTGCCCAATGACCGCCCGTATCTCATAGCGCTCGCGTTCTGCGCGCCGCTCGGCTTCATCGCGATCGAAGCGGGGTGGACCGTCACTGAGGTTGGACGTCAACCGTGGATTGTGCAGGGCTTCATGCGCACCGCTGACGCGGTCTCGCCTGTTCCTGGCCTCGTCGTGCCATTCATCGGCTTCACCCTACTCTACATCGGCCTTTCGATCGCGGTGGTGTGGCTGCTGTATCGACAGATTGTCAAGACCGGTGTCGGCGTGATTCCTCTGGAAGGACAGACCGGCGAGTTGCCGATTCCCGTGCGTTCATGAATGCCGCCGAACCGCTGTTTACGCTTCCGCACGCAGTCGCGGGGGTGATGGTCCTGTCACTTAACGCGTACGTGCTGCTCGCGGGCGCCGACTTCGGTGGCGGTGTGTGGGACCTGCTGGCGGGCGGACCACGTCGCGAACAACAGCGAGTGGCCGTGGCCGACGCGATCGGACCGATCTGGGAGGCCAATCATGTATGGTTGATTCTAATCGTGACGATCGTATTCACGGCTTTTCCCCGGGCCTATGTGCATATTTCCACCACGCTTCATATTCCTCTGACCATCCTGGTCATCGGCATCGTCCTTCGCGGGTCAGCGTTTGCCTTTCGTCACTATGACATTAAAGATGATGACATTCACCTCAGGTGGGATCAACTGTTTTCCATTTCCA
>JBGTOG010000228.1:0-2238 GCA_041742675.1 Gemmatimonadaceae bacterium
GGTGGTGAACGTGGCGGCGAACGTAGTGCTGAGCGCGGTGGTGAGCGCGGCGCCGACCGTAGCGGCGCGCGTGGCAATACGAGGCTCGGCGACCGACCGGCGCTGCCGTTCCGGCGTCGTCCAGACGGAGAGTAACGCCGAATGAGTTCAGGCTTTCATGCGCCGGGCGGTTGGATCGAAGTGATCGCCGGCGTGATGTTCAGTGGGAAGACCGAAGAACTCATGCGCCGCGTGCGACGGGCCACCATCGCACGCAAGCACGTCCAGGTGTTCAAGTCGCACCTGGACGATCGCTACGCCGGATTGTGGTCGGTGGCGAGTCATGACCAGAACACGTTTCGTGCGATCCCGGTGGATTCCTCGCTGCAGATCTCGCAGCGCGTGGACCCCATGGCACACGTCATCGCGATTGACGAGGCGCAGTTTCTCGATAGCGGAATCGTTGACGTGTGCACCGCGCTCGCCGAGCGTGGACGGCGGGTGATTGTGGCTGGTACGGATACTGATTTTCGGGGCGAGCCGTTTGGTGCGATGCCGCAGCTGATGGCGGTGGCGGAACAAGTGGACAAGCTGCACGCGATCTGTGTGCTGTGCGGTTCGTCGGCCAGTCGGAATCAGCGGTTGATTGACGGAAAGCCGGCGGCGTACTCGTCGCCAACGATCATGGTGGGGGCGGCGGATTCGTATGAGGCACGGTGCCGGGCGTGTCATGTGGTGCCGCGTGGGGATGCGGCGCAGGGGCGGTTGCTGTAGGCGCTTGCTGGTTCGCTTGGCGCGCACCGAAAGAGGGGATTCGGCGTTTCAGCGAGATTGAGTGGTCGGTGGGCGGTTGTCGGTTGCGCGCCGCTATGCACCACGGACGTTGAGGCGGCGCACGCCAACTGCGTTTGGAGTTGTCGGTTTTCGGTGGTCGGTGGTCGGTTTTCCCCCCCCCGCCTTCGAGTCGGGATCAGAACTACTGACGACCGACCACCGCAAACCGAAGACCCCCCACCCTGTTCGGGATCTCCAAGCCCAGCCGGGCGGTCGTAGCGGCCGACAAACCGACAACTGTCTACCGTTCAAACCGACAACAGCACTTTCGCCGCACCAACCCACCCCCCGAACCCCCACGCACCCCACGGGTACGACCCCTGAGCCACCACCACCGGGCCGGGTACGTGACAGCCCGTGACCGCAAGCCCTGCTCCCGCGTCTCCTGTACGATGCTGTTTTTTATTCCCCGTTCCCCACAGGCTGTGCCATGGGTGTGATTGCTACGCTGTTGGCGCACGAGAACCGTTCGGCGCGTTTGCGCCAGGCGGCGCGCGACCGCTATCGGTTTGTCCCCTGCGATGACTGGACGTCGCTCACGCGTGCGTGCGAGCGAGGCCCGATCAACGTGGTGGTCTTTGACCTGTACGTTGACGGCCGCGCCGATTTCGAGCGCGTGCGCCAGTTGCGCGTACGTGTGCCCCGCGCCGCCCTCGTGGCCTACGTGGACCTCAACCGCGAACGGGCACGCGACATGTTCGACGCCGGCCGCTGCGGTATCGACGTGCTCATCGTCGCCGACGAGTCCGACTCACCCGCTCAACTCGGCGCCCTGCTCGATCAGGCCGAGGCGCGCAGTGTGTCGAGTCTGCTCAAGCCGCACCTGGCCGGACTGCGTTCTGTGGTGCGCGACGCCGTCATGCTGTCGGTGACACGCGCGCACGAACGGCTCACACCCGATGGACTGGCGCGTCTCATTGCTGTGTCGCGTCGTCTGCTGTCCAAGCGTCTCGAAGGCGCGCAGCTGCCGCCGCCGCATCAGATGCTTACCTGGGGCCGCCTCATCGTGGCCGCCAGCATGCTCGAAGATGGTTCGCGCAGCGCCGATGGTGTGGCCAGCGCCCTCGACTTCCCCTCGGGCAGCGCGTTCCGCAACACCTGTCAGCGTTATCTGGGTTGCACCCCACACCAGATCCGTCTGAAGGGCGGCGCGGCGTGGGTCATTCAGGAGTTGCTCGTCACACGCGACCGCAGGCGTGATGCACTGATCGGCGAACACGACGACGAAGAGGCCGCCGCGGCTTAGTCCGCGGCGCCTGCCCTTCCCCCGAGTCCGCCGGGCGCGTTTCTTCCGCCCATGCTTCGCATCGGACTCACCGGCAACATTGCCAGCGGCAAATCCTCCGTCGCCCGTCGCCTTGGCGAGCTGGGCGCGCATGTGGTGGACGCCGATGTGCTCGCGCGCGAAGCCGTGGCGCCCGGCAC
>JBGTOG010000237.1:0-1772 GCA_041742675.1 Gemmatimonadaceae bacterium
ATCGGGACGGCGGGATTCGAACCCGCGACCCCCTGAACCCCATTCAGGTGCGCTACCGGGCTGCGCTACGTCCCGTGAATCGCCGCAGAGCATTGACCAGATCCACTCGGCAAACGATCACAGGCGGGAAACGTACCCACCGACACCGCGCGGTTCAACTGGCAGTCGCCGACAAATCCACCGGCTCGCCGCGAAGCACGGCCGCGACCGTTGACGAAAGCATGGCCAGCGCCACCGGCTTCTGCAAAACGGCGGCCGCTCCTACCGCGACCAGCCGGTCCGGCGTCAGACGGTAGCTGTACCCGGTCACGATCACCACCGGCAGCGAGGGACGCAGGGCGTGCGCCGCCTCGGACAGCACGTCGCCTGTCATCCCCGGCATGGTCTGGTCGGTCACCAACAAGTCAACATCGGCCGGCGCCTGGGCGATCGCGTGCAACGCTTCGCTCGGATCGGTGAACGTACGTACCCGACAGCCCAGTCGCGTGAGCGCACGCTCCACCACACGGGCGACCGCCGGCTCGTCATCGACCAACATGACGCGTTTGCCAAGCAGAATGGCCGCGTCGTCTTGAATGGTGGGTCGCAGCGACGCCGCGGGTGAACCGTGGATCGGCGTTGCCGTGGACGGCAGAGCAGCGGCCGCACCGTCTGTCACGAGTGGCAGCAGCACGTCAAACGTGGACCCGGCACCCGGCGCGCTCTGCACGCGAACACGACCACCGTGTGATGCGACAATGCCATGCAACACCGACAAACCCAAACCCGTCCCCTCTCCTGTTGGTTTGGTCGTAAAGAACGGTTCAAACAGCCGGTCCCGTACGTCTTCCGTCATGCCCACGCCAGTGTCACGGACGCGCAATCTGACAACACGCGACGTCTCGCTCTCCATATCGTCGGGCGCGGGCAGTACATCCAGACGAATCTCCAGACGCCCGCCGTTGGTGGGGCGCATCGCGTACTCCGCGTTGGAGCAGAGATTGAACAGCAGTTGCTGCACCTGCGTCACATCCCCGCGTACCGCGTACGCCGCCGTTCCTGCTGTATGCTGCAACTCCACCGTGCGCGGAATGAGCGAACGCAGCATCGGCACCAACGCGCGCACGACCGTGCCGAGATCAAGCACCCGCTCGTGCGGCGTGTTGCGACGACTGAACGTCAGAATCTGTCGCACCAGATCGCGCGCCCGCTCACTCGCATCGAGCACCGCCTCAAGATGACCGGCGACTTCGTCCGGATCCTGCAACGCATCGCGCGCGAGCTCCGCGTTCCCCCGAATCACCACGAGCAGATTGTTGAAGTCATGTGCGACACCGCCAGCGAGCGTCCCCAGCGATTCCAGTTTCTGTGCTTCGCGCACCTGCGACTCCAGTAGCTGCCGCTCCGCACGCGCCGCCTGCACCGCCGAAAGATCGCGTAGCACCCAGTGGTGCACCGGTCCGTCGTCGCGGTCGATGCTCGTGACGGTAACCGCCACGGGAATCGCGCGTTCGTCAAGACTCCGCACCGCGGTTTCGACTGCGTCCGTCACGGCGCTGCCATCCGCCAGCGAGACCGGGAGGGACAACGAGTCCGCCAGCGCGCCGTCGAGTACCGCCCCCCCCCCTAACAAGGAGACCGCCGCCGCGTTCGCCGCAATCACGCGACCGTCGCGCACGAGCAGGTTCGCATCAAACGCGCGATCAAAGAGCGCGCGAAACTGGCGCTCACTCGCACGCGCGCGCTGCTCGCTGGCCGAGAGTTCAGCGGCGCGGTCGCGCAGCGTACGCAGG
>JBGTOG010000278.1:0-1779 GCA_041742675.1 Gemmatimonadaceae bacterium
GGCACGCTGGCGAGCATTCTGGACAACGTTGCCACGCACCTGGGTCTCGACCGGACCACGCTCGCCTCGGCGCTTTTCACGAAGTAGCGACGGTTGCGCCGAAAGTGCGCAAAAAGGTGCACCGATCGGGCACCAAACAGAAACGGCCGCATCCCAGAAGGACGCGACCTTCTCGCAAACCATGGCTGTTAAAGCCCTTACAGAGCGGGCGACCGGACTCGAACCGGCGACGTCCAGCTTGGGAAGCAGCGTCCGCGCTACCGAAAAGGCGGCGATTCTTCGCGTTCTCCCTCTGCAAGAGACTAGTTGGGCGCGTTATGCGTGCGCCACTGTGAGCGCGAAACCGTGTCCATACGGGCTCAGTGGGCTCAGGACCGTAATCGGGATGAGCGATGCTCCGTCGCAGCCGCGATCAACTGTTGATGGTCTCTTGCAGCTGCCGAAGCTTCTCAAGCATGTCATCGAACTCTGGCGGCCTGTCATCGAACATCATCGGCGCCATGGCCCGATAGTCCGCACGCAGGTCGTCAATTCGCGCCTCACCAGGCAGTAGACGAATCGTCCCCGGACATGCGGTCTCGTAGTTGGCCCAACCTGATCGGAAGAACGTGGCCTTGTGTTTCGCGACGGTTGCAAGCAGGTCGTAATCACCAGCGGCGGCTTTGCCCTCGGCGGTGTCGAGCAGCATGGCGAGATCGTAGTAGTGTCGCGAAAAGTACGGCGGTGTTGCGGAGTCGGATGGACGATGCGCCTCGGCATGCAATGCCGTGGCCTTCTCCCAGAAAGTTCGTTGCGCCGCGAGCACGGTAACGGAGACGTCGGCATCCTCGAAGAAGTCAGGATAGTCCTCCGCCGCATAGGAGCGAATGACGCGCACCTCGGTTGGCCAAGGATCACCGCGTGCGCCGAACTCGAGCCTCACCCGCGGCGTGATGTACGCCATGCCTCCGTATTCCGCGTCAGACAGCGCAGTCGGATAGTGGAAGTTCACCGAATGCGCATCGGCGACGTCGATCTCCAGCGACCAGTTGCCGCTGCTCGATTCGCCAAGTTGCTCTTCGATCGTTGTGCGCAGCGCTGGATACAACTTCTCGCTGATGTGTGTCTGGACTCCGCGCATCAGATCTTCGATCAGTTGATCCGCCTTCTTCCTGCTGATTCCGTCCCGCGTGGGATCACGGCTCCCGCTGTAGCCGAGAGCAGCGCGATCGAACGAAAGATCGATGTCTTCAGAGAAGCGCCGGATTGCACCGAAGGCCTTGGAGAGCGACGTGCCGCCTTTGAAGACCAAGGCGGCAGTGTTGTTGCCTTGCATGCCGAAAAGTCGCTTTAACGTCCAGCAAACCCAGAAGTCCTTTTCAATGATCGAGTTGGCGACGCCTCGCCCCGCTCCGGTCTCGCCAAAGAGCGCCGCTCGATCGTTCGTTGGCAGCAGCGCCACGCTATCCATCGATGTCGCCTGACGTCGCGCCGACGATCGAGACGAGCGTCGGGCGCATCCACGCGGGTGCTTGAACCGCAGCGGCTGCAAGCGTCTTCTTGTCGCGCGCCGACAGATGACGTGCTGCGATACGTGCAACGTCAGCGGCACCCGCCGGCCCCACATGACGAAGAGCCTGGACCACGGTGCCAGCCGCGCTGCCCGGAGCAACCAGATGTTTGGGCGAGGCGTGACGCACATTGATCACGCGCTTGCCCAGCACAACGCGACGGGACGGGCCGTCAGTGAGATACGTGCTCTGAGCCGGCACCTGCGTCGAGAGGCCAAGTGCGTTCGCC
>JBGTOG010000303.1:0-3719 GCA_041742675.1 Gemmatimonadaceae bacterium
TGCCGTGCTCCGCCAGCTGCCGGCTGCTGACCACCAGCGGCGCTCTGCGCCACGCGCGCTGCGGAGTCACCGCCCATGGGAACGGTTCGACCCGTGGTGGTATCCGATGCGGCTGCGCCCTCACCCTGTCGCGCACCTCCGCGCAGCACGGCCATCACCGCGTCCGGATCAAGTCCGAGCATTCTCGCGGCCGCCCCGGCGTCGCGCATGCTGCGCACCGCATCATTCGGCACCGCCACCACATTGAGTTTGCTCTCGACGTTCACCGACACTTCGCCATTCATGCCCGGCAACAGCAAGCGCTCATTGTTCGGTAGCGAAATGATCACCGGGAACATCGTCACGCTCTGCTGAATGACAGCCTGCGGCTCGACCTTCTCCACCAGGCCACGGAAGACCCGATCGGGAAACGCATCGACGACGACGCGCGCATCCTGACCAGCGTTGATCTTGCCGATATCCGTTTCGTTCATGAACGCACGCATTTGCACGCGCGAGAGATCGGCCATGGTGACAATCGTGGTACCACCACCCATGACACTCGTGGCCGACTGAATCACCTGACCAAGCGCAACCGTCTTGGCGATCACGGTGCCCGCGACCGGCGCGGTGACCCGTGCTTCATCGAGACGCTGCTGCGCAATGTTCACACTGGTGCGCACGCGAATCACATTGGCCTGTGACTGCGTGTACGACAGGTCGGCCTGCTCGTTTTCCTGCGCCGTAATGATGCGCCCCTTGTACAGCTCGTCGGAGCGTTCTTTCTGAGATCTCGCGACGTCGAGCGACGCTTCAGCGGAGCGCAGGTCGGCTTGCGCCTGATCGAGCTGATTCTGCAGGTCGCGGGTGTCGATCTGCACAATCAGATCGCCAGGCCGCACATTCGTGCCCGTCTCCACCGGCATCTGCAACACGAGCCCTGACGCCTGCGACTTCACTTCCACGATTTCGATCGGCTCCACGGTGCCGGTCGCTTGCGCATCGACAATGATGTCGCGTCGTTCGACGGCCACTTCCCCGATGGGCGCCTGCGTGACCTCGCTCTTCCCGCAGGCCGCGAGCAAACTGATCGCGCACAGCGCGAGAACCGTATGACGTGTCACAGCGCGGCGCTCCTGAGGCATGGTTCCCGAAGGAACCAGAAAATGAGTCATGGTCACGGAAGATCCTGGCCGAGCAGCGCTTCGATCTGCGCCTTGGCAACGCGCGCATCGAGTCGCGCCTGAATGAGCGCAATGCGCGCGGAGTTGAGCTGCGTCTGCGACGTGAGCAGATCGAGCGCGGTGGAGGCGCCCAGTGCATAACGCTGCTGCTGCACACGAAGATCCTCTTCGGCTGCTTCGATGGTCGCCAGCTGTACCTGTACCCGGGCGGCCGCTGCCTGCAGCGCGTTGAGCTGCTGCGTGAGCGTCTGACGGGAAGCCAGCAGCGCGTCGCGCGCGGTTGCTTCGGCGTTGTCAACTGCGACACCCGCGTTCACTTGCTGCGCTTCACGGTTGAATCCGTTGAACAGCGGGAACGACAGGTTGAAGTTGTAGGTCTGACGTGTTGGCGCTTCTTCACCGAAGAGCAGCAAGTTGTTGCGGTTGAAGGTGCGGCTCGCTTCGTTCAAACCGTAGCTGAAGGACATGGAGATTGTCGGCATGTACTGCGTGCGCACCGCGCGACGACTGGCGCGTGCGGCCATGATGTTGGCCTGCGCGGCGGACACGGCCGGTCCTGCGGCGGCCATGCGCTCCAGCACCACGATATCAGGCAGTGCGGCATCGTCTGGAATCGCGGCCGTGTCGGACGGCTCCGCTGTGAGCTGCACATCGGAACCAACGAGCCGTGTCAACGCCGCATTGGCCACACGCAGGTTGTTCTCCGCGGTCAGAATCGCGAGCCGTGCGTTGCCAACCTGAATGATGGAGCGCAGTGAATCGGATTTCGTGGCCACACCCGCGCCGAGTCGGGCGATGGAGGCGTCCAGCTGCGCCTGCGATTCTTCCAGCTGTGCCCGTGCTGCGGACTCTGATTCCCGCGCGGCCAGTACGGCGTAATACTGTTGCTTGACCTGCAGGGCAATGTCGTACCGCGTCGCAATGGCGGACACATCGGCGGCCTCGAGCTGCGCGGCAGTACGGCGCAGTTCATACAACCGGCGGCCACCGTCAAACAACTCCAGACTCGAATTGAGCCCGTTGCTGTAGTTCCACGGGTTACCGGTGAGTGGCACCAGGTTTCCCTGGAAGTACGTTGCGCCCTGCGTCCGTCCGGTGCCAACCGACATGTTGAGCGATGGCATGAACGCGCCGTACGCACTGCGCCGCGCGGCGGACGCTGAACGCAACGAGCCACGGGCCTGCACGGCGGCGGGCTGATTGCGTTGCGCTGACGAAATGGCGACTTCAAGCGCGATCGGCCGCGCTTCATCGGCCGCACTTTGTGCGGACAAGACGGTCCCTGCAGGGACCACAAAAGCAACCGCGGCGCAGGCCGCGGTAAAAAATGATACGTGAGTTGTCACTCGACTATCGCTCCCTGGAGGCGGCTTTGGCACTGTCGGAGCGAGCCGACATGTGTTCCAATAATTTTCGAAAATCGATACGCTGCTGCTCATCAAACCGCAGTTCCATGAGCGTGCGCGCGCTATCGCGCGCTGAATCCAGCGCGGGTCGGAGCGGCTTCATGATCTCGTTGTATCGCGTCCCGCGCCACTTGAGCACGGAGTCCACGTACGCCGTTTGTTCGTTGGTCAACCCGAGGTCGCGCTGCAACTCGCGCACGGTACCACGCACGGTGTACTCGCGAGAGGCCGTGGACTTGTCCTTCTTGGTTGATCCCGTGGTGCGTCCGGCGGCAAACCCGAGGGTGCCGCCGGTTACAAAGGCGCCAAGCAAAAACGCCATCGCCACGGACTTCATGCGAGAGTTGGTCACGTTGTCCTCCGAACTCAGGGCTCGGCGGTGAACAGATACCGCGACGGCGATCCGGACTGTTCCGGCGCCGACGTGGGCACCGAGAAGGCGATCGTGACGTCGCCGGCTGACTCGTCAAACACGGTCCACGCTGCCGCGCCAGCCGCAAGTTTCCGGATGTCCTGGTCGATCTGATGTTCCTTGTACAGCGCACTGCCGGCCAGCGTCAGCATGAGTGCCGCGGCCACGAGTCCAGCCGTCCGCCACTCCACAAACACCGTCCACCACTCACCCTGTTTTTCCGCCTGACGCACACGCGCCATAATGCGTGCCTCAAGGCTGTTCCAGTAGCTCTCGTCAGCCGGCGCTGCATATACCGAGCGCAGCGCTGACGTAAGTTCGGGATCGTCCGTGGGGCCGTCTGTGCGCCCCGATATGATCTTCATGAATGTCTCCGCAGGTTGCCCAGCAAACGGCGCAGCGCCGCCCGCGCGTGATGTAGGTCTGATCGAGCCGTACCCTCTGGAATGCCCAGCGTGTGGCCGATCTCCGAATGTTTGTACCCTTCAACGTCATGCAAAACCAACACGGAACGTTGACGTTCCGGTAACTGCGACATCGCGTCTCCCAACCGATGGCGCAACTCGGCGCGCACCGCGGGGTCGTGAAATGGTGACGATACAGATTCCGACAACTCATCGGCGTCCCGCACTTTCTTGCGACGCGCGATGTCCAACGATGCATTCGCGACAATGCGATGCAACCACGCCCCAAACGCCTGCTCGGGGCGAAACCGCTCCAACGCCCGCCACGCGTGCA
>JBGTOG010000328.1:0-7700 GCA_041742675.1 Gemmatimonadaceae bacterium
CCGCCTGCAGCTCGGCGTGCTCCGCGCACGCCGCCGAGACAAGTCCGAGCGCGCGCAATCGCACAGGCCACGCGCTGTCGCTCAACGCCGCGTGCAGCGCTGAGCAATTCGTGCGCTGCGCAGCAAGCGCGCGATACCGCAGGCGCCACGCGGGCTCCGGGTGCGGGGGCAACGCCGCCAGAGACGGCACCGTTGGCAACGAGTCGCGGCGTGCGAACACGGGATCGAGGATCCGCTCGCGTGCTCGCATCGCCAGTGCGCGTACGCGCGCATCCGAGTGTCGTTCGCCCTCATGAAGCGCCAGCGCATCCGCTTCGCGTGCGTCCTCCACCAGCAAGATACGTGCAATCAACGCGGAATCGCCTTCGGAGAGCGCAGCACTCTGGCTAAACACTGGAGTCGCCATCATGGTGACCAGCAGTCCAGGCAGCACGAAAAGTGTACGCGCAGCGCGCGATATGCTCACAGATCACTCACGGTGATGATGACAGGTAACAATCGGCAACACAGGAAACCTGCACAGCGGACAATGCGCCGTCCAGCCACGATATTCCCCGCGCGCATGCGTGGTGCTAGGTTGCGTTGGCGCGACGCTGCCGCCAGCCCGTTTTTGAGGCTCGACTCCCGAGAGCCAGACCCTCGAATCCCGATTGATGCCCGCTTGTTCAATCGAGCGCACGCGAGCCTCGAGCCGCCTGCCAGTCATCCTGCTGTGCCTTGTGGCGCTGCTCTTCGTCGGCGCGTCATGCGCTGGCGCTCAGGATCGAAAGGAGATCTTCCAGAGCGCGACATTCTGGAGCAAGATCGAAATCAACGACTTCACCGAACGAGGCAACTGGGGCTGGGGCGTTGACGGCATCCTGCGCCGGAAGAACGTTGAGCAAGGCAGAAACATCTTTGAAAGTCCCATGCGGGAAAGTGTTCGGCCGTGGCTGCACTACAATTTTTCACCCATGGCGCGGCTCTCCGTATCCCCCCTGGGGTACATGAATACCAACGAGTACGTGCCTCGTCCTGAAGATCGCGGCCGTGACCCGTATCACGAGCTTCGCAGCACGGTGCAGTTCTTCCATCACCACAAGCAGCTCAGTGGGCGCCTCATCCACACGTGGCGCTATCGCTATGAGCTGCGATGGCAGGAGCAGCCCGGGCAGCCCGACTACCGATATACCAACCGATTTCGGTTCCGATATCGCGTACGCTACGGGCTCAACTCGAACGACTTTTACGAGGACAAGACAATTTATTTGACTGCCTCAAATGAACTGAACATCAATTTGGGTCGCGAGGTGACGTACAACACCTTCAACCAGAATCGTGTGTATGCAGGCGTTGGCATGCGCTTTCTGAACGCTGCGCGCGCCGAAGTTCGCTATGTGGACCGCTTTCGTACGCGCGGGGCTACCGGCTATCAGTTTGACCGGGATCGTGGACTCATGCTCGCCATCAGCATCGACCAGTTTGGTCTGCTGGGCTCCAAGGATGTCCAGCGCGTCCGCTATTTCGACTGAACCGATGACGACCGCTCGACGCAGGCTGCCATGGCTGCTGACCGTCGGGGCGATTGGCCTCGCGACGGTTGCGACGTTTGCCGCACGCAGCGCACGAAGCACCACCGAAAATGTTCGTGCCGAGATGGCGATGTTGCGCGAGTGGATCGAGGCCGACGAAGCGTTCATCATGGGCGACCAGCAACGCGCGATTGCGCTCTACTCGTCGCTCGCAGCGCGAACCGGTGATTCGCTGGGTTTTCTGGAACGCCGAACGTTTGTGGCAGAACAGCAGTCACGTGAAGGTGAACCCGTCACGTCATCGCGTGACTTCGCGAGACTGGCGGCACGCCTCGAGCAAACCGAACAGTTGCTCGACGACCTTCGGGACGGTCAATCAGCACAGCAAATTTCGGAGCAGCTGGAAGCGAAGTTCACGTCGCAGATCGACCGCCAGTTGCAGGAAATCGAGCGTCTGCGCAGTGCCGTCGAGCGCGGACGCGCACGCACTGTGCTGCGATTCCCCGCGGACAAGAGTGGGGAAATCATGTACATCGGCGACTCTCGCGAGGGGCGCGCGCATGGATTTGGTGTCGGTATCTGGACCACCGGAAGCACGTACGAGGGCGACTGGGCAAACAGCAAACGGCATGGCATCGGCACGTTCATCTGGCCCGATAAGGAACGTTACGAGGGCGAGTTTCTCGACGACCGACGCACCGGAAAGGGCGTGTACGTGTGGAAAAACGGGCGCCGCTGGGAAGGCGAGTGGCTCGACGATATGCGACACGGCGACGGCGTGCTGTACGAAGCCGATGGCAAGGTGCGACTGCGCGGACGATGGGAGAAAGACAAACTCGCGGAAGAATACAAAGGCTGACTCCGCACAACAGACGCGCGTCTACCGCGCCTTGTGCATCGCTGCCTTCAATTCCAGATCCGGGAGCGCCGTGCGCAGCAGCGTATCCACCCGCTGCAGTCGCGCCACCGGCGAGCGCTCCTCAAGCAGCGCCTGGCGATCACCGAGCTCCATGTCGATCATGGCGGCCACTGCATAGGCCAGTTGAATGCCGTCGTCGGGGAGCGGCGGCACATCCGCCTCGTCATCATTGAGCGTGAGCACCGCCCGTACCACTCGGCGAAAGTTGGCCGATACTTCGTCGCTGATCACCGCCATCGCTACCGGAGACGCAACCGGGCCGTCTTCAACCACTCGCACTTCGGCCACGTGATAGGGCGCGTCGTGCTCAACAAATCGCTGTAGCACGAATCGGTCGCGTCCGATGGCGACGATGTTGGCTCGGCCATCATCCATCATCTCGACGTCGGTCACTTCGGCGACGCAGCCGGCACGCCCCGAAGGCAACGCACGCTCGGCTACACCCGGCATTGCGCAGATCAGACCGAAGCGCTGATCGCCGGCGCGCACGTCGGAGAGCAGCTGACGATAGCGCGGCTCAAACAGGTGCAATGGTACAGCAACGCCCGGATACAGTACCATGCCGAGCGGAAACAGCGGCAGCTCAAAGGTGGGCACGAGACACGCGGATAAAGGACGACGCCGGCTACTCGATCGGGGGCGGACTGCGAACAATCAAACTTATCGCGCGCGTCCACGGGTGACGAACACACCAGCCGTGCCACTGTTCCTGTCTACTCGTGCCGAATCGCGTCGATCGGGTCAAGGCGTGCCGCACGCCGAGCCGGATAGGTGCCAAACACCAGCCCCACAAACACCGCGCTGCACACCGCAACCGCGATCGTACTCCATGAAACACTGGCGAAGATTTGCATCCCCGACAGCTGTGATCGCATAAGCCACGTGATACCGTACGCACCAGTCAACCCCAGCACGACGCCCAGCGCGCTCCCCAACGACGCCACGGCCACCGACTCGGCGAGAAACTGCCACAGCACGTCGCGCTTCCGCGCACCCATTGCTTTGCGGATGCCGATTTCTCGCGTGCGCTCCGTGACCGACGCCAACAGCACATTCATGATGCCAATGCCGCCTACCAGCAGTGAGATGCCGGTGATCGCGCCCATGAAGAGTTTGAACAGGAGTACCGCCTGGGCGGCCTGCTCGAGGCGAGCCTCATTGCTGCGTACGCGCGTGGTACCAGCACCGAACCGTGCCTCTGCCCAGCGGGTGACGCGTGCGCGTACACTGTCCGCCTCTTCCACGCGCGCGATCTTGCCGACCATGGAAATCGCGCGTGGTCGAGCATTCGCCGGAAACACACGATCCGCGGCGGAGAGGCTGATCCAGGCCAGCTCATTCGCGCTGGAGTCGGCCGTCACGGCGTGCACCAGAAACGACTCATCCTGCAAAACAATCTGCTGTCCGAGCATCGCTTCGGGTTTGGCCAATGATGCGGTCTGCGCGTAACGAGCGGCCAGCGCGCGGCTGATGACCACACGCGGTGGTGCGATGGCATCGATGTCGGCAGCACTGAGCAGCGCTCCAGCCGAGACCTCAACGGGTGACATGCGTGCCCACTGTTCGGTGACCGCCGAAACGGTCACCATGCGCCGCACCAAGCCTGCGCTATCTGTGGCCTCAACGCGCCCAGAGACTTCCGTTGTCATGCCGACGAGGCCTTCGATGCCTGACGCTTCCCGTACGTCAGCGAGGGTAAACACCGGATACGAGTCAAGCGGAAACGACTGCCCATCGATCACTTCCGTCGTCACGGGCACGAGTTCAAAAAACTGCACGCTGGTGGTGCGTTCGAGTTGCGCGCGCATCGTGTCTTCCATGCCATCACCAACGGACAGTACCGCAACGAGGGACGCCACACCGATGATGACACCGAGTGTCGAGAGCACGGTGCGCATGGGGTTGGCAAACAACGCGCCTACGCCAACACGCAGGTTCTGCACGAGCGCCGTCGCCGCCGGCCTCTCGCTCATGGCCTCTGAACAGCGGGCGTGATGCGCCACTGTACAAGGAACGGCACATCATCGGTATCGGTGACCACACCCCACGCTCGATCGCCGCGCGCGCCAAGGAGCGTACTGTTCGGTGGCATGACAATGCGCGCGAAGAATGTGCCATCCGGTTCGTACACATCATACCAGGTGGGCTCACGCCACATGACCACCGGCGACGCGGGCGGCCCACCAGCGACAGCAGGAGTGGGAGCGACGATGCGCTCGCTCTCAGGAATCATCTCGCCAGGCGCCGATACCTGCACCCACAGCCGGTTATCGGTGGCCGCCGTGAGCGCGCGAATCGCCGGCTTGACGCTGGGCAGCGACGGGCCATCCCATCGCCACTCCGGCATCGATCGCTGAATCTGATACTCAACGATATCGCGCCAGTTGCTGCGTTCCCCGTCGGTGGTGGACACAATGGCCGTCTCGCGCTCGATGCGCATGGGTCTGGCGCCATGTGAAAACCGAATTGCGTAGTCGCGTCCAAAGGCTACCGCGAGTTGACCGTTGGGGAGCAGCGCGTCGAGTGCAGAAGCCGAGAATGGCACGCCGTAGCTCAGGGACATGCCCTCCGTCTCGGCCGTAATGGTTGCCGGTTGTTCAGTTGGTTGTGGTACGAGCAGCGTGTCAGTGATCGCGCCCGTCTCGTCGTACAGGAAGTACGCGGATGGACGCGGGCCGCGCGGCGGTGGTTCATTGCCCGGCGTGGTCTGCGACAGCGTGCTGTTGACAGCCAGCGCGTGAGTCGAGATCACGCGCAAGGCGTCAAACATCCACATGCCGGTCACCGGCGGCCTCCATTCGCTGTGGACGCTGCCATCGACGTTGTAGAGCGTGATGCGCGCTGTGGCAGGATCCCAGAAGGCCAATCGCCCGTCGGCGAGATACACCATGCCATTGTTCTGCGTGTACTCGCCCGGTCCCGCACCCTTCCGTCCGATGGTGCGCACGTACGCACCATTGGCGTCGTATGTGCGCAGCGTGGGACCAGTGAAATCGAAGACCGCGACGGTGCCTTCGCTGTTGACGGAAAAACCATTGATGCCACCAAAGCTGATGGTGGTATCGAGTCCATCGGCGTCGCCAACACGCCAGCGTTCCGTCAGCGTGTGGGTGCCACCATCCGGGATCACCCCGGTGGTGCGAACAACGGTCGTATCGCCAACTGTCGTGCTGGTGGACGCAATGCGATTGGTGTTGTTGTTCGAATCGCCGCCGCATGCGACGCTCGCGAGGCCAGCCATCAGCAGCAGGGTGGTGATCGCCGTGCGCAACCTGCGAGGCGGGGCAGGACGGGAGCGCGTGGAAGCGACAGCGAGCATGAGCAGTTTGGGCGTAGGAGTAAGCACGGCACGTCACCAGTGCCCTCGCCCTACGCCCCGGGGCAGCGAATGGTTACTCCCACGGGCCAATTGACATTGAACACGCGTTCAACGAGGTTCAAGCTCGCTTGGCCAGCGTTCTGTTGCGCCTCGCTTACCCCTCGTTCTGCTCATGCCTGGTCGCAAAGCTCCCGAGTCCGTTCGTCGAGACGAAATTCTGCGCGCCGCCTATCGCGTCGCCGCACGGGACCGGCTTGGCGGGCTTACAACTCGCGCCGTCGCGGCCGAAGCGGGCGTAAGTGTGGGACTGCTGCTCTTTCACTTCGAGTCCAAGGACGGCCTGCTGGTCGACCTGCTCGACTGGATGTTATCGCACACCATTGTAGCCGGGGAAATGCACCGGCGTCCGCCGGCTGGCACACCACCAATTGCCTGGCTCCTGATAGTTGTTGAGCGCGATCTTGCGCACCTGCTGAAGCAGCGCGAGCGCGTGGAGCTGTTCTACGACTACTGGGTGCTGGGCACTCGGCATCCGGTCATCCGACGCCTCATCCGCCGCGCGTTGCATCGCTATCGCGACGCGTTCCGTCCGGCGGCGCACGCCATTATCTCGGAACATCCGGAGCGCTACGCCGGCTTGTCTGCCGATGATCTCGCCGGCGTCTGCGCGGCGTTCATCGAAGGATGCGCTACCCAGACCATTCTTGATCCGTCGCGCTTCAATGCGGAGCGCGCCATGGCCACGCTAAAGGCGTTGGTGGTGCCGTCCCCGTCGTCCGCGCTGTCTCCCGTTCCCCTCTGACCCGTTAGGGATTTTTCCGGAGTTTCGTTGTCCAGTTCAGCACCAGCTTCAACCAGCGCGACCAACACCGCCACGCGCGGCGTGTCACACTCGGCCACCGATGCGCAGGCACCTGCGCACGCGTCGGGTCACGACGACACAGTGTATCCTGGCAAGTTTCTCTTCGTCACGCTGCACATCGCGTGTTTGGCGGCGTTCTTTTCCGGTGTGACCGCGACGGCAGTGACGCTCGCAATCACGCTGTATGTCGTGCGCATGTTCGGCGTCACCGCGGGATACCACCGCTACTTTTCGCATCGCACGTACAAGACCAGCCGCGTCATGCAGTTCCTGCTGGCCTTCCTCGCGCAGACCACAGCGCAGAAGGGGACGCTGTGGTGGGCGTCGCATCATCGGCATCACCACCGCCACAGTGATACAGAACTGGATGTGCATTCACCGTTGCACGGCGGCTTCTGGCATTCGCATGTCGGCTGGATCTTTGAGCCGCAATGGGACAGGACCAACTTTGATGCGGTCCCCGACCTGACGGCATATCCGGAACTGGTGTGGCTGAACAAATACGAGCATGTGCCCACGGTGCTGCTCGCGGCACTGTGTTTTGTGATTGGTGGATGGCCAGGGCTGGTGGTGGGGTTCGTGTGGAGCACGGTCGCCACATGGCACGGCACGTTCATGATCAACTCGCTTGCGCATGTGCACGGAAAGCAGCGCTATGTGACCGGCGATGATTCGCGCAACAACTGGTGGCTGGCCATCATCACGCTGGGCGAAGGCTGGCACAACAACCATCACGCCTATCAGCGCTCCACGCGCCAGGGTTTTCGCTGGTACGAGTTCGATCCCACGTTCTACGCGCTGAAAGCAATGTCGTGGGTCGGGTTGGTGTGGGATCTGGGTTCGCCGCCGCCGGAAGTCGTGCGCAACGAGCGTCCCGTGGGCAAAGCCGTGCTGGAAAAAGTTGCGCGTCAGCTCGTCGCTGGCTTCAACATCGACCAGCTCGCGCATGAAGCGCGCGGTGCCCAGCTCAATGCGCAAATCCAGCTTGCAGAAATGCGCATGAATGCCGGCGACCGTCTCGCGGAGATGAAGCACAATGCGGAAGGTCGCCTGGCGGAGGCGCGTCAGCACGCTGGCGATGCGTTGGCG